>ONWH01000175.1 GCA_900321495.1 uncultured Planctomycetota bacterium | reverse complement strand
TATCCGCGTCCGGTCCGTGCCGACGCCGTTTTCGCGGCCTACGAGTCGGGCGATCTGGACGTTGACTTCGATGTCTTCTGAGACTGAAATTCACCCGGTCTTTTGATTCGGAAAGCCCTCTTCCGGGGCTTTCCCTTCGGCTCGGCGTGCGGGACTGTTTTTCCGGTCCGGCGCGCCGGGCTTTTTTATCTTTCCGGCCGCATTTCCGGTTCTTTCGGACGGAAAATGAGGCAACCGCCGAACGGCTGTCCGGAAAGAAGGGCGGATTTAAAGGAAGTTGACTAGTTTCACCGCCTACATTATAATTATATTAACATTACAAAATCGTAATGAACCTGTCAGCCTGTGAGTTTTTGAGATAGAGTGAGTTAGAGAGGAAGTCAGAAATGATTTCAACCCGTGGACGTTACGCTCTGCGCGTGATGATTGATCTCGCGGAACATCGTTTCCAGTGGCTTATTCCGCTGAAAGATATCGCCGAAAGGCAGGAAATCTCAAAAAAGTATCTTGAACTGCTGGTCCGGGACCTGGTCGCGGCACAGCTGGTCATCGGGGTCAGCGGCAGGGGGGGCGGATACAAGCTCAGCCGAAAGCCCGAAGAGTATACCGTCGGCGAGATTCTGGAAGTGATGGAAGGGTCGATTTCCCAGGTGGCTTGCCTTTCGAAACGGAAGAACGACTGTCCCCGGAAGAAATTCTGCAAGGCCCTCCCGATGTGGACGGAGCTTGATAATCTCGTCCGTTCCTATCTCTTCGGCAAGAAGCTGAGCGATCTGACCGAGACGCTGCCGATTACGGAAATGAAACCGCCGAAAAAGCCTGCCTGAGGCTTTTCCGGCGGACGCTTTTGATCTGAAGCCGTTCAGGCGAACGACCGCAGGACCCGCACCAGCGTGTCGATGTCGTCGGGGGAGTTGTACAGCGCGATCGTCGGCCGCACGGTACTTTCGAGCCCGAAGTGCCGCAGAACCGGCTGGGCGCAGTGATGGCCCGTCCGCACGGCGATGCCGTAGCGGTCGAGGCGTTTGCCGACCTCCTCATCGGAATAACCGTCGAGTTTGAACGCCAGAACCGAAGCCTTGTTCCGCGCGGTTCCGACCAGATGGAGCCCTTTCACTTTTTTCATTTCGGCCATGGCGTACTGCAGAAGCTCGTGTTCCCACTGGCAGACGTGGTGCATGCCGATTGCCGAGAGGTATTCGAGCGCCGCGCCCAGACCGACCGCGTCGGCGATGCTTCCGGTTCCCGCCTCAAACTTGTTCGGAATCCCGTTGTAGACGGTCCGCTCGAACGTGACGTCGGCGATCATATTTCCGCCGCCGTGGTACGGCCGCGCCGCTTCGAGGAGTTCCTTTTTGCCGTAGAGCGCGCCGATTCCGGTCGGCGCGAAAATCTTGTGTCCCGAAAAGACAAAGAAATCCGCGTCGAGCGCCGAAACGTTGACCGGAATGTGCGCGACCGACTGAGCGCCGTCGATCAGGATCGGGACGCCGAACCGGTGCGCGATCTGGATCAGCTCCTCAATCGGCGTGACGGTGCCAAGCCCGTTCGAGACGTGGGTGACCGAAACGAAACGCGTTCTCTTCGAGAAGAGTCTGACGTACTCATCGAGCCGGAGCTGGCCGGTTTCGTCGCACGGGATCACCTTGATGACCGCGCCGGTCTCCTGGGCGATCAGCTGCCAGGGGACGATGTTCGCGTGATGTTCGAGAATCGAGACGATGATTTCGTCCCCCGGCGAAAGGAGCGGCCTGACGACCGCGCCCGCGACCAGGTTGATCCCCTCGGTCGTGCCGCGGACGAAAACGATCTCTTCGGCCGAGGGGGCGCCGATGAACCGGCGGACCGTCTCCCGGGCCTTCTCGTAGGCGTCGGTCGAACGGGCGGCGAGCGTGTGGGCTCCCCGGTGCACGTTCGAATTCTCATGCTCGTAGTAATACGACAGCCGGTCGATCACCTGACGCGGACGCTGGGTTGTCGCGCCGTTGTCGAGCCAGACGAGCCGGTTGCCGTTGATCTCTTCGGAAAGAATCGGGAAATCGGCCCGGATCTGACGGAGCGTCTTGCTTCCGATCCGGATCGAGTCGTCGCGGGTCTCCGGCGCCGGCTTCGCCGCCGGTTCCGTTTCGAATTCACCCCCCGCCTGCGAGGTCGGCACGTCAATGACGCGGGCGGCCTCCCGCGCCTGCTCCTGCGAGAGAACACGCGGGGAATAAACGGGCGTTTCGGAATGTCCCGCGCCCGGTCCGGCGGACTCGGGAACCAGCGCCGTTTCCGGCGGGAGCGCCGCGCGCAGAGCGCAGAGCCCTTTCCGGGCGGACTCGAGCGACAGGGAATTGTATTGCAGTGACGGTGCCGAACCGAATGCGCCGGTCGGCTGTGCGGCCTGTTCCGCCGCCCGGGCGGCC
>ONWH01000193.1 GCA_900321495.1 uncultured Planctomycetota bacterium | reverse complement strand
CGCTTTTTCATCATCCAGGCGTAGCCGGTCCAGAGGAGCCGCTCGGCGAGCGAGTGGGCGGGGGAAGAGGGCGCTTCAATCGATTCGGCGCGCGAACGGACGATCTGGTGCGCCAGGTCGACCTTGACCGGGCAGATCTGCGAACACGCCCCGCAGAGGGATGAGGCGAACGGGAGTTTTCCCGCCTTCCCGTAGCCCAGGAGCTGCGGCGTTAAGACGACGCCCAGCGGACCGGGATAGACCCAGCCGTAAGCCCAGCCGCCGACCTGCCGGTAGACCGGGCAGCGCGCCATGCACCCGCCGCAGCGGATGCAGTGGAGGACTTTCCGATGCTTCGGCTCGGACAGGGCGCGGGTCCGGCCGTTATCGATGATGACCACGTAAAGCTTCCGCCCCTCGGTCGGCCCGTTGAAGATGTGTGTGTATGACGTCAGCTTCTGGCCTGTTCCCATGCGCGGGAGCATATTCAGAAAGAGAGGAAGGTACTCCGGGCCGGGGATCAGCTTTTCGATCCCCATCAGCGCGACATGAATCTTCGGCGCGGTCGTCGAAAGGCCGATGTTCCCCTCATTTTCGACAAGGCAGAAGGACCCGGTCGACGCCATGGCGATGTTGATCCCGCTCATTCCCATATCGGCGGAAATGAACTCTTCGCGGAGTTTGTGGCGTGCGATCATCGTCAGCTCTTCATGCTGCTCGGTGAACGGAACACCCAGCTTTTCGTGAAAGACCTCACCGACCTCTTTGGCACTCAGGTGCGTGGCGGGGGTGACGATATGCGTCGGGCGCTTGCCGGTCAGCTGCACAATGAACTCGCCCAGGTCGGTCTCAAGCGCTTTGATCCCGGCCGAAGCGAACGCCCTGTTCAGCTCCATCTCTTCGGAGACCATCGACTTTCCCTTGACGACCGTCTTGACACCGTTCTCTTTGGCAATGTCCAAAACGATTCTGTTGGCGTCTTCGGCGTCCCGCGCCCAGAGGACCCTGACCCCTTTCGCCTCTAAATTGTCGGCGAACTGCGCCAGAAGCTTATCGAGATTCGCCAGTGTGTACGCCTTGACATCGTGCGCGGCGTCACGCCATGCCGGCCAGTCGGGGATCGACCAGCAGGTCTGCAGACTGACATCGATGCTCTTGGTCATCGCGTCGATCAGCGCTTGATTCGGTTTCGGCTCTGCCAGCTGTTTGGTTTCGGGCTTGAGAAACGCCGCCCCGCACAGAGGATTCTCCATCGGTCTTCTCCGTGAAAAAGTGGATATGCCGCGCAAAGCGCGATCCCCCGGCCCCATTATATTATGACACAGCTATTTTCCATGGAACGGGGCTTTATGTCAAGAGCGCTCGGGCTCGGCACGCCTTTTCGCCGGTGAAATTTTCCATTTTGGGCGCGGCACGGCGTGCCGGAGAAAGCGCGGCGGAGGGTCCGGCGGAGAGAAAGACCCGGTGAAACGCCGATTCCTGGATTATTGTTAAATTTTTCCGATTATCCTGTTTTTAGTGGATTTTTCGATTTTGTTTCTCCGATAGATGTTCCAAGGTGAGTTAGACCTCGGCGTCGAGGTGTCTGAACGCACCGCCGAAACGAACAGGAACTTTCAAAGGAACATAGGTTTTAGGGAGAAACAAGAATGAAAACGAAGATCTTTTATTCAGTTCTGGCTCTGGCCGTCTTCTGTTGGAGCGGCGTCCAAAGCGCCCAGGCGCAATATTGCGCCGCCCCCGGCTGTTACGAAACGGGTGAAATCAGCTGTGCCCCCGCCTGCGAACCGACCTGCGCCCCCTCGTGCGGGATCGGCGTCTATGAGGGAGTCGGCTGCTACGGCGACGACGGCTGCTACGACGCTTGCAGTGTCGGCTGCTACGGCGGCTACTGCGGCGGCGGTCTCTTTGCCGGAATCGGCTGCATCATCGGCGAGGCGGTTCGGATCGTCCTGACCCCGGTTCACTGGGTGGCGAGCCTCTTCTGCACCGGCACCTACGCCGACTGCGGCTGCGCTCCTCCCTATCAGGAATGCTACAGTGACCCGTGCGACATGTGCGGCAACTACGTCGGCGACTGCGTCGGCGGCTGCGGGAACCCCTACTACGGGTACCAGGGTTACTACGCCCAGAATCCGCAGATGGCCAGCCAGACCCAGGATTACCAGTATGCCGCGACCGCGCCGAAACGCGCCGCCGCCCCGCAGGCCAATCCGAGCCTGACAGGCTCCGCTCCCGCGCAGTCGGACTATGTGAAATATGACAAAGTCGAAACGCTCGGCCAGAAGAAGGTTCAGCGCCGCGCTGTTCAGGCCCAGCCGTCCGCCGGCGACTACTTCTACAACGAACAGGTTCTGAGCGCTCCGGGCCAGATGCGCCCGACCCCGGCTCAGGCTTCGCGCAACGCCCGCCGCGTTGCCGCCGCCACCGCCCGCCAGGCGCGGATGGCCCGCTGAGACTCTTTCTCCTGAGTTCCTTTCCGGGCCGCACACCCTTTCGGGGTGTGCGGCCTTCGGTTTTTCTATTTTGACTATTCTGCTCCTGTTCGCAAATCAATATTGACACCCTTTTCCCAATTAATAATAATCTCCCAGGCTCGCCGTACCCGTGCGGCCCGCCTCGAACGCATATGAATTGAAAGCAAGGGGATGTTTTTATGAAAAGCCGTTGGTTTCCGCACGTTCATCTTCATCTTCTGGTTGCCGGACTCCTCTTGGTTCCGGCGGTTTGGGTACAGGCCCAGACAGTAGAACAGATCCTGAAACAGAAGCCGTCGCAGCCCGATGTGACTATCGATACCCCCGCACCCGAAGATGTGGCCAAGTGTAAGGTCGCCGGGTTTAGCGAAGGGGGATATGAGGGGAAGGTCCTCTACGGGCCGGACGGATCGACGCCGCTGCGCGTGATCTGCCGTCAGGCGGGGAGCAAGGAAAAGAACAACCGCGTCGAGGAGATACGCTTCTTCCATAACGGGATCGAGGTCTTTCGCGACAATCTGATCACCGGCGAGGCGCGTTGGCTTGGCGATGCCGGGACACGGATTGCCCGGCGCGGCCAGGGGGGGCTGACCTGGATTTCAATCACCCCCGAAGAGACGTCGGCCGAGGTCGTCAAGGCTCTCGCCACAGGTGATCTGGCGCGATACAAGGCGGTCGCGCTCACTGTCGAGGAGATCAAAGGCCTCGGTCTGACCGGTGCGGTCGCCGATGAGCTGACCAAACAGGCCGAATCGGTGGACAGCGGGTTCGCTTCGTTCGCCTCGAGTCTCAATCTTCCCCAGGATGTTCAGTGGGGCGCGTTTAACGGGAACCATCCCGGCCTCATGCCGAAAGGGAAAAACGGCCTGTCGGTCGATCTGCCGATCTACTTTAATTCGGGTGTTGTGTTAATGGAGACGGCTGACGGCGGTTCGAGGAGCCATCAGATCACGATCAGCGACATGGTCAAGGTCGGCGATGTCTGGAAAGTCGTCGGACTTCCCGCCGGCGAACCGTTCGGCAGCGACAGCGGTCAGGTTTCGGTCGGTTCGGTCTTCTTCCCCACAATGGGGGGCGAAGGGGGCCGCGGGATCACCGAACAGGAGGAGGATTACTCGCAGTGGACCGACCGTCTGCAGCAGGCGCTCGGCGAACTCGAACAGGCCTCGCCCGATCAGATCGCCTCGAAGTGTGACGAGGTCTTCAACCTCTATATGGAAATCGCGATGAAGCTTCCTCAGGAACGGGACAATTTCATTCGCGAAAGCGCCAATTTCCTGATGGGACAGATTCGGGACGGGCATTATCCCGACGGGGTCAAGAAACTCGAAGGACTGTATGACATTCTGAAGAAGGAAGGGAACAACCGCGAGCTGACCGCGTTTATCCGCCTGCGCCAGATCGGCGGCGAGTATTACGCGATCCTTTCCGATCCCAAAGTGCGCGGCGGCGACAAGATGAACGCCGGGGACGATTACAAAGAGAATCTGGTCGCGTTCGCCGACGAGTTCCCCCGGACCCAGGCGGCCGCCGAAGCGCTCATGACCCTGGCGCTCGACCAGGAGTATATTCAGGAAAACGACGGCGCGGTGAACTACTACACAACCGTGGCGCAGGATTTTCCGAATGAGCCGATCGGACAGAAAGCCGCGGGTGCTGTAGCGCGTCTCACATCTGTCGGCAAAGCGTTCCCCCTGCCGGCTGAATGGAAGTACACCGACGGTTCGGCGGTCGGTTCGCTCGCCGCCGGCAAGATGACGGTTCTTTTCTGCTGGGCGTCGTGGAGCTACAATCCCGAAGACTTCGATATGATGAAAAGGATCGCGGCCC
This sequence comes from uncultured Planctomycetota bacterium, assembly GCA_900321495.1. Classification (GTDB taxonomy): domain Bacteria; phylum Planctomycetota; class Planctomycetia; order Pirellulales; family Thermoguttaceae; genus RUG695. Next base: position 5,123 of record ONWH01000193.1, on the reverse strand, counting down.
GGGGCGATGTGAATGTGATCGGCATTTCGCTCGATCAGGAAGCCGCCGACGCGCAGGAGATTTTGAAGCGGATCGGATCGATGCCATGGAAGAATATCTTCGTTCCGGGCAACGCTGCCGACGTGACGAACAGCCCGACCGCGCTGGCGCTCGGGATGCAGGCCGCGCCGATGATGGTCGTCGTGGATGCTCAGGGGAATACGCTTCTGCCGAACGTGATGTCGGTTGCCGATCTTGAAGTGCGGCTCGACGGGATCGCCGACGCGAAGTAGTTTACGATGAGCGCAAAAGACGACGAAATGATCCTGGTCGTGCCGACCGGGCTGTTCCGCTCGCTGGGTTACTTCCAGGGCTTCTGCGGCGAGCCGGAGCGGTACACACCGCTTCTGGATCCCGCCAACCTGAGTTTCAGGCGCCGGGGCGATATGGAGTCGGACCCGGCGTTCAAACAGCTGATCCCCTACATGCTCTTCACCTGCACCGGCGCGGACGGGAGTGTGAGCGTCTTCGGCTACGTCCGGGGAAAGGGGATGGGGGAGGCGCGTCTGCACAGCCTGATGAGCGTCGGGGTCGGCGGGCATATCAATGATACCGATCTGGCGCGCGCCGCGCACCGCGAAAGCGGGCATGACATCTATCGCGAGGGGCTTCTGCGCGAGCTGCATGAAGAGGTTACAGTCGGTGCTCCCTTCACCGAGTCGTGTGTCGGACTGATCAACGATGACCGGAACGAGGTCGGCAGGGTCCATCTGGGGATCGTCCACCGGTTCGAACTGGAGTCGCCCTGCGTGTCGCCGAACGAGCCGGACCTGATCGAGTCGGGGTTTTACGGCGCGCGTGAGCTCTTAAAGAGCGGCCGGCGTTTCGAGACGTGGACCGAGATCACCCTGCGCGCTCTGTTCGGCGAGTAGCCGTTTTTCCGTTTCGGGGAGCGTTGAACCTGAACTTCTGTATAACTCATAAAAGACCGGGACAAGGATGTTATGAGCGATTCAAGTTTGAGAGTGGTTGAAGCAAAGACGTTTTTTCAGCGCCGCGCTTTTCTGAATTTTCCGTTCAAACTCTACAAGGACGACCCCTACTGGGTTCCGAATATCCGCATGGACGAAAAAGGTCTGGTCGGCTTTTCGAAGACGCCGTTTTACGAGAGGAACTCGTGCCAGGCGTTTCTTGCCTACCGCGGAAAGGAGGTTGTCGGACGAATTGTCGCCATTCTGAACGTCGGGCATCTGGAGCGTTACAACGACGGCGTCGGCTTTTTCGGCTTCTTCGAGTCGATTGACGACCAGGAGGTTGCCGATGCCCTCTTTGACACCGCCGCCGCATGGCTCAAAGAGCGCGGCTGCGGCACGATGCGGGGGCCGGCGAACCCTTCGCTGAATCACACGGTCGGCCTGCTGATCGAGGGATTCGATTCGTCGCCATTCTTTATGATGACCTATAACCCGGAGTATTATGTCCGTCTTTTCGACAATTACGGCTTTGTCAAGGCGCAGGACCTCTTCTCGTTCTGGGGTGAGATCGATATGCTCCCGAAAGTGCGGGAAAAGTATCTCGACAAGTGCCTCAAGATCGAAGAGATGACCGGCGCCAAGGTCCGTTACGTCGATATCAAGCATTTCGGCCGCGACGTCGAGGCGTTTTTGGGAATCTACAACCGGTCGCTGACCAATACATGGGGATTCGTCCCCTTTTCGGACGCCGAACTGAAAGATATGGCATTCGGGATGAAGTTCCTGATCGTTCCCGATCTGGTCGTGGCGGTCGAGCTCGACGGGAAGATCGTCGGTGCCGCCTTCTGTCTGCCCGACTACAACCCGCGGATCCGCGCCATCAGGGGGAGGCTCTTTCCGTTCGGCTTTATCAGACTCCTCCGGAAAAAGAAGGATCTGAAGCGGATCCGGATTCTGAGTACCAATGTATTGCCCGAATATCAGATGCTCGGTCTGGGCCTGGTGCTGGTCAACGCGCTCGTTCCCCGCGTGCTGAACTGGGGGATTCAGGAGGCCGAATTCTCGTGGGTTCTCGAGTCGAATCAGTATTCCCGCGGAAGCCTGGAACGGGGCGGGGCCGTCATCAATAAGAGGTTCCGCGTCTACGACAAACCGATTGCCTGACCTTTCGCACAAGTGATGTTCAATCTGCCGGCCGACCTTGTTCCCCATGCGCTGACCCTCGCCGGGCTTCTGATCGCCCTGGCGGCATGCGGGCTGGTCCGTCTTTTTGACTGCCGCGCGTGGCGGAAAGGGACCGTCCTGTTCTTCGGGCTTTTCTTCGGGATCATGGTGCCGGTTCTCGGCTGGTGGGAAGTGACCCGCGATCAGCCTCTGATCCTCAGCGGCGGGGACGCGGTGCCGCGGTTTGCGGTACATGTATTTCTTCTGGCGGTGATGCCCCTCGTCGCGCGGATCGACTTCGAGCATTACACGATTCCCGACGCGCTGATGATTCCCGCCACGGTGACCGCAGTCGCTTTGATGACCCTGTTCCCCGGCGCGGCGATGCCGGATTACGACATTGACCCGAGCAGCGGAATCATCTTCCCCCGCGTCATGACCGCGTTTCCTTCGGTTCTGAAAGACTCGACCCGGATGATGATCTGTTTCGGAGCGGTCTTCTTTTGGGTCTTCGCCCTTCTGGACCGCCGCTGGTATCCCCGGCTCGGCCTGAAAAGATGCGCGGCGCTCTTCTGCCGGCGGATTCGCCAGTCCTTTCTGACCTGGATTCTTCTGGTTCTCGCCCTTCTGGCGGCTCTCCTCGTCTGGGGACTCTACCGGACCCCGGCCGAAACGCACGAGGCGCAGAAGGTCGCCCTCCTTTCGGCGCTTACCGGCATGACCGCCTCGATGATCCTGATCTGGGGGGTTCGCCTGATCGGCGGAGCGGTTCTCGGCCGTGAGGCGATGGGGTTCGGCGACGTCGTTCTGATGGGATTTCTCGGCGCCGTCTTCGGCTGGCAGGGGGGGCTTGTCCTCTTCTTCCTCGCCCCGCTGGCGGGGGTCGTTTTCGGCCTGATCCGGATGGCGGGCCGCTGGCCGCGCGAGATACCCTACGGTCCGTTCCTTTCGCTGGCCGCGCTGGCGGTGATTTTCGGCTGGGAGGCGATCCTTCCGCGGATTCACGATTTTCTCATCGGTCCGCTCGTCGCGGCGATTCTCATGGCGATGGGAGTCCTGATGGCGCTTCTTCTCTGGGTGATTCAGATTGTGAAGAGGTGTTTCCGATGATCGAGTTTCAGACCCGTCCCGAAGGCGTCGTTCTGCCGGTTCAGGCGCGTCCCGGCGCCAAAAAAAATGAAGTGCGCGGCGAACAGGCGGGCGCGCTCAAAGTCTTTGTGACCCAGGCGCCCGAAAAGGGGAAGGCGAACAAGGTCATCATCGAAGTTCTGGCGAAATCGCTCAAACTGAAAAAGTCGCAGATCGAACTCATTTCGGGCGAGACGTCGCATCTGAAAAAGTTTCTCATTACCGACGCCACTCTTGACGAACTCGCGGAAAAAGTCGCTCCCCTCCTTTGAAAGGCGTCCGTTTCGGCGGGCCGCTCCTTCCGTTACAATCCGCACCAAGTCCCCATATTTCTTCTCGGTAAAATGGGATAAGACTTTCAAATTTTATTTCATCGGCTATAATGGAGAATAGGAGGGTTCGCTAAAAGGCGCGGGTCGTACCATTCTTGCGGCCCGCACTGTTGTTTTACCCCTCCGCCGAACCCCGCAGATAACAAAATACGGACCGGCCGGCGCGGAATGCCCCGATTCGGTCCCTGTCGCGAATTACCAGATTTGGAGTGTCCAGAATGAATTTCCGCAGAACGATGGTGGCCCTGCTCCTTTGCGGCGGCGCGTCTCTTTTCCTGACCGGTTGTGGCGAAACGTCGGCGGTGAAACCCGACGGTTCGATGATTGTCTACCGCTACGACAAGAGTGATCCGACCGGGCCCGATGTCAGCATCGCCGCCGCCTCGGCCGTCTCCGCCGCCCCCCTGACGGATATTCAGAAGAAACTCGCCGATATTTACGACCAGCGCATGAAGGCGAAAGAGGACGCCCAAAAGAAGGCCGCCGCGGCCCGCGCCGCGAAGATGCGCGCCGCCAAGGCGGCCCAAGAGGGCGAAAAGCCGCTTGCTTCCCCCGAAGACATGAAAGCCGCCGAAGAGCTGGTCGCCTCGCTGAAGGGATCCGTGAAGAAGGGGAAAGGGGGCGCGATCATCGGCCTGACGATGGCCGCCAGTTCGGTCGCCAGCCAGGATGACTCGGCCGCCGCGCCCGAAGGGGAAGGGGACGAGAACGCTCCGGCACCCGCCAACCTGACCGCCGAAAACATGGAGCTGATCGGCCGCCTTGCCGACCTTGAATCGGTCTCGTTCGAAGGGAGCGCGTTCGATGATGAGACGTGCGCCCCTCTGGCGAACCTGAAGAAGCTCAATCATGTGACGATCAACAACGCCAATATCGGCGATGCCACGCTCGAAATGCTCGCCTCGCTGCCGGAACTTTCGTTCCTCGATATCCGGCGCGATCTCAAATTGGCGAACGCTTCGCTCGAAATTCTGCAGAAGATGCCGAAGCTGACCGAGCTGCACGCGCATTACAACAGTTTCACCAACTCGGGGATGAACAAGATCGCCAAGGTCAAGACGCTCAAAGTCGTCGACGTCCGCGGCTGCTCCGATGTCTCCGATAACGGCGCCAAGTATCTGGCGCGGCTTCCGGAAATCGAACAGCTCTATTTCCGGTTCATGATCACCAACGCCGGGGTCGAGTACCTGGCCGCCGCGCCGAATCTGAAATACGTTGAGTTCCAGGACTGCAACGATATCAACGCCGGCGCGGTCGCCGCGTTCCAGCAGATGCCTGCGCTGACGGGGATCCGCATCTTCCGCTGCAAGGGGTTCGACGACGAAACTCTCCAGGGGCTTGCCGCCCGCCAGCTCGAACGGCTCGAACTGCGCGACCTGAACATCTCGAACGCGGGGATTGCCGCGCTCAAAGGCCAGCAGGGGCTCAAGACAGCCGAGTTTTCCGAACTGGCGAGTGTCGACGCCGCCGGGCTGACCGATCTGCTCGGCTCGCTCAAAGGGCTCACCAAGCTGACGTTCTTCACGATTCCTCTCACCAACGAAGG
>ONWH01000174.1 GCA_900321495.1 uncultured Planctomycetota bacterium | reverse complement strand
TGCAAGTGCGAGGCGAAGTGCCAGTGCGATCCGTGCGAGTGTGAAGACTGCAAATGTGCCGAGGCGTGCAAGTGCGAGGCGAAATGCCAGTGCGCTCCGTGCGAATGCGGAGACTGCAAATGCGCCGAGAAGTGCAAATGCGGCGAGGAGTGTCCGTGCGGGAAGTGACGGAATGACCTTTCCGGCGGAAGAGACCGCCGCGGACACTCAGCGCAAACGCGTTTTGTGTGACGACCCCCGAAATCGGCCGGCTTAAAGCCGGCCGATTTCCATTCCGCCGTCAATGTTGATCACCTGGCCCGTCGAATACGCCAGGTCGCCGCGCAGGAGCATCGCCACCGCGCGGCCGACGTCGGCGGGTTCCCCCCACCGCGGCTGAAGGGTCAGCCCTTCGGCGATCAGCCTGTCGTATTTCTCCCGCACCGTGCTCGTCATGTCCGAGTGAACGATTCCCGGCCGAAGCTCGTAGACCGGAATGCCGAATTCCGCCAGCCGGACGGCGAAAAGTTTGCACATCATCGCGATTCCCGCCTTCGAAAGACAGTATTCCCCCCGGCTGACGCTGGCGACGGTTGCCGAAATCGAGCCGATCGTGACGACGGCGGCACGGAAACCGGGCGCGAGCCTCTTCTGCCCGATCATGTAGTTGGCGATATGCTGTGTTAAGAAGTAGGGGCCGCGCAGGTTGATTCCCATGACGCGGTCGAAACTTTCGCGCGTCGCGTCGAGGATGTCGGCACGGACCAGAGGCGCGACTCCCGAGTTGTTGACCAGCGCGTTGAGCGCACCGAACCGCTCGAGTGTCCTGTCCAGAAGGAGCGCCGGAGCCGACTCGTCGGCGATGTCGGCGTGAATGTAGAGCGCGCCGACGCCGAACTCTTTTTCGATCCGCGAAACCCGTTCGGCGTATTTTTCCGGGTCGGTCCGGCCGCAGAAGACGACGTTCCACCCCTCGGCCGCCAGAGCGTCGACGATTCCCGCGCCGATTCCGCGCCCGCCGCCTGTTACCAATGCCGTTTGTGCCATGTCATTTTACCTTTCTTCCTGAGTGGCGGCCTCGCGCGGCCGATTTTTGAGCAGGTCACGGAGCCACGCGGCCGCCTTGCTGTACTGCACGCCGTTTTCATGCCCCAAGTGCGGTTCAATCAGAATTTCCCTGTCGGCCGACGGGATGACGTTGTACGCCGAATAGACCGAACTCGGCGAACAGATCTGGTCGACCAGAGCGACGGTGACGCGGATCGGCACATCGATCTTCCGCGCGAAATTGACCGCGTCTCCGTAGCGCGACGCTTCCAGAACGTCCGGATTCTGCTGCGAAAACGGGTAGAGAAGCGGCCAGCCCGGCGCGCGCCCTTTCAGCGAACCGGCATGATCGCAGAGCGCCGGGACCGAGGCGACCGCCGCCTTGATGTTCTTGTTCATGCCCGTCAGGATCAGCGCCGCGGCGCCCCCCTGACTGGTCCCGTCGAAACCGATCCGGCCGCGGTCGATGAACGGCTGCCCGGCAAGCCAGTCGACGGCGCGGTCGATCCCCAGAAAGATCGGCCGGTAGTAATACGTCTCGCGGTTGTCGGCGTTGACGAAACAGTAGCGCATGCCGAGTTTTGCGTTGAACTCGTCGTGAACCTTCTGCCGTTCGGCCGGATCGATCGGAACCGGATACGGAAAGACGTTCATCAGGAGCACGGCGAATCCTTCTTTCGGCAGCTCCAGGTCCGGTCCGAGACCCGGCCCGGCACCCGGAACCGTGACGATCGCGGGAAACGGGCCGCCGCCCGCCGGTTTGGAGAGGAAACCGTAAACCCGCTCTCCGCCGAGCGTGGCGAAACTGACCTGTGTGACTTCGATATCGCTGTCGCCGTCACACAAGCCGCCGATCGGCGTCATCTGCGGATCGAGGGGGACTTTCCGCACAAGCGCTTTCCCCTCCGCCAGGAAGGCGTCGAAGTCGTCCGGCTCGGGGAGGGCCGGCTCGATCCGTTCCGGTGAAAAGAGGATCCCCGCCGACCGGTTCACGTCTCCCGGAAGCCCGCCTCCGCTGGCGGTGACGCGGATCAGCATGTGCCCGGGGAACGGAAGGGTTGTATGGAGGACGGCGGGATTGGAGTCCGCCAGACTGAATTCGTGCCACTCAAGCGTCTCGGCGCCGTCGTTTGTCACACGGACGTAGAGCGTTCCCGCGTCCGCCGCGGTTCCGTCGGGCGCGGTGACGGTCATCGAGACCGCGACTTCGTCCCCGGCGCTGTAGACGTAGCCGTCCGGCTCAAACGCGAACCGGACGTCGCCGGTGTTTTCGGCGGCCGAAAGCCGCGCCGAAAAAACGAGCGCGAAAAGGAAGGCCGCGAAGAGAAAAAAGCGGAGCGCAGGCATGTGCCGCCTGCCGGAAAGGAACGTCATAGAACCCGATCCTCCCACCCGAAAATTTCGACTCCGTTTTCACGGGCGGTCCGCTGCAAATAATCGCGCGAACGGAGGTATTCCGCCTCGCCCGACATGTGTTCGATCATCAGAGGGACGTCGGCCGGCAGAGAGGCCAGGCGCCGGAGCGCGGTTGCCCAGTCGACGCTCCCTTCGCCGCAGACGCATTCGACGAAATGGATGTTCTTTTCCGCCACCCATCGGATATCCTTGGCATGACAGCTGAGAATCCGGTCGCCGAGCCGGTCGAAGATGTCGTTGATCAGAGCAGCCGTTCCCCAGAACTTCCACGGGTCGTTGACCGCGTTGCAGATGTCCACATGGACTCCGAACTGGGGACGGTCGATCGCCTCGATCAGCCGCAGATAGGAATCGACATCGCAGGGATAGGCCCAGCCGCTCATCTCGTAGGCGAACTTTGTGCGGCGCGGCTTGACCGCGTCGATGATCTTCCGCGCGTTTTCGACCGCCAGATCGAAAAAGTCTTCGGTCAGATTCCCCGGATCGGGGCCGAACCACGGTTCTTCGGCCATCGACCCGGCGATATCGACGCAGCAGCGCGCGTTCAGCTCCTCGGCGAGCGCCAGCCCCTCGGTTACATATTCGAGGTTCTTTTTCCGCTTTTCGGGATCGCGGTCGGCCAGGTTGACCCAGCGGCCGACCTCGGCGATAACGATGTCCTCCTTTTCCGCCGCGGCGGTGATCGCGTCGATCCGCGCGCGGTCGTCGAGGCGGCAGTCCGGTACATAGACGGCGCCGTAACCGAGCTCGCGCGCGCGCCGGGCCCAGGCCGGCGGATCTTCATCGGAAAAGAAGAGCGGGGCGCCCATACGGACCGGGTGTGCCGCGCTCTGTCCGGACGCGGCGCATTGCGCCGCCGCGGGAAGGAGCAGGGCGGCGGCGCTGTATTTCAGGAATCTGCGGCGTGATGTTTTCATCGGAAACCTTTCGTGTAAAATCAGTCAAACTCGAGTCTGATCAGCCCGTCTTTGATGATGTAATGCTTCCGCACGCCCATCTCGTTCATCCACGCGCGGGTCTGCACCGTCTTCCACGGACCGGTGTCGCTCCCCTGTCCCGGCGGGTTGTTGTCCCAGAGCCAGTCGGGCGCGCACCAGAGGCAGGCGGTCGGCCGGACCAGGTCGTAGAAGTCGCGCGTGACGCCGTTCTGGCCGTGATGCGCCATCTGGACCACGTCGGCCTTGAATGCCTCAGGGGGAAGTTTGCCGACGAGCGCTTCCTGCCCGCGGGGTTCCAGATCGCCGAGGAAGAGGAGGGTCGTCCCGGGCGTTTTGACCCGATAGAGGATTGACGTGTCGTTGATTACCGTTCCCGGGCGCTCCAGGTCGAGGTCGTCCAGGTCGTTGAGCGCGGTGATTTCGACGCTTCCGAGGCGGAGCGGTTCCCCTTTCGGCATCTTGGCGACATTCGGAAGTTTGCCGAGCGTTTCGAAAACTTCCGTCGAAACGCCGACAGAGTCCGGCTCGACCCGCTGAATCCACTCGAGGGGCGGAAAATCACAGTAAATCTGCCCGATTTTGAGCACGTCGGGATACCGGTTGAGAATCGTCACCATAGCATGGACGTGGTCGAGGTGGATGTGTGTGAAGAGCCAGTAATCGACCCGGCCGTCCGGATGAATTTCGCGGATTTTTTTCAGGAGATAGTCCGCGTCATGTTTCATGCCGCCGTCGATCACGACCAGCTGGTCCGAGTCGGTCAGAAGGAGATACGACTCCATCTGCGTGCTCGACTGATTCGGGAGCTGCCAGAGTGTCAGGGCGGTTTTCGCGCCGCTTTTCTGCGCATCGGCCGCGGCAACCGCGCTCCCCAGAACGGGAGCCGCCGCCATCAGGCCCGATTTTAACCATTCGCGTCTGTTCATCATTCCAACCTTTCTTTTGACTGCCGCCGCGCCGGAATCGGCCGTGCGGGATCCGATACCACCTCCCCATTCTAAATTAAGCCGGCTCGAAAATCCATATGCCGCCGCCGAAACCGGGAGGTGGAAAAAGGGACCGCCGCGCACAGCCCGTCATCCCCGGCAGAATCGGCATTTTTTGCCCGGTAAGACGGGAAGAATTTTTAAAATTTTCCGGTTCCGGGGGCTCTTTTCGTTTGACACGAATCGGATTGCTCCTATAATATCTTATGCAGACTATCCAGGGGAACTATATTCTCCTTTTTACCGCCCGCGTGCGGGTCGGAGCGGTCTGTTCAAGTCGCAAATAATAAATAATGTTCGAGCGCCGTGGCGCGGTCGGTGGTCCGGCCGCAGGCGCTTGCCTGGCACAATTCATTCTGTTTGAAATGGAGATCCGTTCCATGAAGTTCGTCCCCAGTTTCCTCACCCTTGCCGCGCTGGCGGC
>ONWH01000234.1 GCA_900321495.1 uncultured Planctomycetota bacterium | reverse complement strand
TTGTCGAGTTCCTCGTCGGCCCGAATGGCGTTCATATCGGTATAAAGCCCATATCCGGGTTTCATTTTGTAAGCCCCCAGTTTCATCCGCTTCCATTTGGCCAACGAATGAACCACTTCGGCCCGCACGTCACCGAGATCTTTGATCGGGAACGAAACCGCCCGTTCGGTGCCGTTCAGATCATCGTTGATTCCGGTTCCGGAAAGAACAAAAAGGGGCGCTGTCACACGGCGAAGATTCAACGCCTCAGCCAGGCTCTCTTGAAACTCTTCTTTGAGAAGAGAGATCGCCTGCTCCATCATCTCTGGAACCAGCATCGGAACGTAGTCTTTCGGAATCGTCAGTTTCATCGAAATCTCCCTTTGGCGATGTCAGAACAATATGAAAACGAAAGGAGTACTCCACAGGCAGGCGTACCCCGTCAGCAACTCTAGGTCATTATAACAGGGGTAGAAGCAGTGGCAATGAGAAAATCTTCGATTCCGGCCTCTCAGTATACAGAAAAGGGAAAAAAGCCGAAAAATTTTTATTTCGATAAATAGGCGTAATATGAGAATAATCAGGCTTAATGACAAAGGGTTTTCGGCCGAAATCGCTCTCCCTTTTTTCGGAAAACCGGAATCTATAACGCTATGGAAAACGGAAAAGATATGATATGATAGTAAGCGGAAGCTGTAACAAATTCCTCTTTTACGAAAGGATCAATATGAGTTCAAACGACTACCCTTATTTCGTCGGTGTTGACCTGGGCGGAACCAACATGAAGATCGGTGTGATGGATAATCACGGAAAAACCCTCGAGTATATCTCGATTCCGACTCTGGTTGAAAGGGGTCCGGAGGACGCCGTTAAACGGATGGCTGCGGGAATTCACGAAGCGGTTAAAAACGCCGGTCTCACGCCGAAGGATATTGCCCGCGTCGGACTCGGTTCTCCAGGTACGATGGATATTCCGGCGGGTATGCTCGTCCGTCCCTCAAACCTCCCCGGCTGGAACTTTTTCCCGATTCGGGACAAGCTTGCCGAAGAATCAGGGTTCGGTGTGACGTTCGCCAATGACGCCACAGCCGCTGCGTTCGCCGAATATTGGGTCGGCGCCGGGAAAGGGGAACAGGGGCTTGTCGTTCTGACACTTGGAACCGGGATCGGCTGCGGAATCATCTTAGAGGGAAACCCGTGGGACGGCTGCCACAGCCACGGCGGTGAAGCCGCGCACAACCTGATCGACATCTCCAAAAACGCTCGCTGGTGCAAATGCGGCAAGCGAGGTCATTTTGAGGCGTATGCCAGCGCCACAGGGGTCGCCAACCGAACAATCGAAATGATCAACGCCGAACTGAAATCCTCACTGACCGAACCGGTACGCAACGCCGCCCGACGCGATATGGTTCCGAAGCTCGTCTTTGAGGAGGCTGAAAAGGGGGATCCGCTCGCTATTCAAATCGTTGAAGAGACGGCCTACTATCTCGCCGTCGGAATGGTATCGCTCACCCACACAATCGACCCGACCTGCTTCCTGATCGGCGGGGCGATGACTTTCGGCGGCAGCAAGACCAAGACAGGACGTCTTTTCCTGGAAAAGACCAAAGAGGAACTGATGTCGCGCATTTTCCTCCATCTGGCCGAACGGCTTCGGATCGACTACGCGCTTCTCGGCGGGGACGCCGGTTATATCGGCGCCGCCGGCCTGGCCCGGCAGGAATGGGCCAAGAACCCGGAGTAAATCACTCGATGCGTGTCGTTGAATATTTCGCCTCGCGGCAGGGGGAGGGCCTTTGGACCGGCTGTCACTCGACGTTCCTCCGCTTGGGTGGGTGCAATCTTTTCTGCCGTTTTTGCGATACGACCTACGCCTCCTGGAAATGCGAGCCGGGTATTGACCTCTCGCCCGAAGAGGTCGTCGGGATCGCTGTTCTCTACGGTCTGCCCCACGTCGTCTTGACCGGCGGGGAACCAATGGCGTTCCCTGCGGTCGTCCGTCTGACGAAACTCCTCGCCGAACGGAATTTTACCGTCACGATTGAAACGAACGGCACATACGACATTCCCGTCTTTTGTTCATTAATGTCGATCAGCCCAAAAATGAAAAATTCCGCTCCTGACGATCCTTTTCTCTGCGATAGGCATGAAACCCTCAGGTATCGGCCAGATGTTGTACGTTCTCTTTTGAGGCGGTATTCCTGCCAGCTGAAATTCGTGGTCGATACCCCGGAAGATCTCATCGAGATCGACAGCTACCTTGCCGAGCTCGGACACTTCGATCCAAACCGCGTCTTTCTGATGCCGCAGGCAGTCACCCTCAATGAAATGCGCTCCAAAGAAGAGTGGATCCGCCACTCCTGCCAGGTGCGCGGTTTCAAATACGCCCCCCGAATGCAGCTGGAGTGGTACGGCGCGGCCCGCAGAAAATAACATTAACACACCATTTCAACGGAGATGAGCATGAAAATTACCAGGCGTGAGATGATTAGATCGTCGCTCCTGACCTTGGGTGCGGCGTCCTTCCTT
>ONWH01000173.1 GCA_900321495.1 uncultured Planctomycetota bacterium | reverse complement strand
CGCATCGGGCCGAGGAAGATCAGAAGCAGAATGGCCGCCGACGAGGCGGCAAAGATGCCGAGGAAGACGTTGATCACCGCGGCGCGTTCCAGCATCATGAGCGCCGATTTCGGCAGGAAGACGAGCCAGCCGGCCACCCCCAGCGCCAGGAGAACGGCTCCGGCGATCGACGGGGCGAGCATCCGCCGGATCGTCTTTTCGCGGAGGGTGTCGCGCGCGCTCCCCCAGGTGATATGCATATAGACGTAGATCGTTGCCAGGAGAAGAGAGATCCCGGTCCGGACGAAGGTCTGCGGAATGAACTGGCGGTTGAAGAAAGCGTACCAGAACCCGCCGGTCTTCTCCCAGTCGCCGAAGATTCCGCGGCTGTTCAGCATGAACGAGGTGATCCCGGTGATCAGAACCAGCGAGATCCATGCCGCGGCGGCGTAGATCCACCCCATGGCGGCATGGGTGTTCTTCGGAAGGCGGTCCCAGAAATAGTAGAAGCCGAACGCCGCGACCAGCTCGATGATGAAGAAGACCCATTCGATCGCCCAGCCGAAGACGAAGATGCGGATCAGCTCTTCGGTCGCCAGAGGGGAAGCCAGACCGATCGTCCACCAGATGCCGACGCCGGTGACCGCGCCGAAGACGACGGTCAGAAGGATGAAGAACTTGGCGTGGGACTTCCAGTACTTCCGGTATTCCGTGTCGCCCATTTTGAGCGCGTATCGGTTCTCGCGTGCCAGCAGAAAGCCGCCCCCGACCGCGTATTGGGAGACCAGCACGTGCACGATCGCGACGAAGGCGACGATCATCGGAGACGTCAGCGAGGGGACATACCACCAGGGATAGGACATTGTTCGGATTCCTCTTGATCTTGACGGCGCAACGGTCGTTCTTCCGTTTTCCCGGCAGAGGAGGGCGCGGGAGGAGCTGGGGGGCGCGCCCGGCGCGCCGGCACCAAGGCCCTCCGCATTCCGGCCGGAGAGAACCACTGCCATTATATAAGAGGAATCAGAGCCCTGTCAATCCAAGGCGCGCGAAAAAACGGGGAGACTACCCGATTTGCGCGGTACGGAAGGAGTCCGGCTCGAGATCGATCTGCTGGTAGCGGTTTCCCGCCGGACCGTAAAAGAGAATGCGGTTATTCTCCTTTTCCCAGATCGCCGAAAACTTGACCTTCCGCGGCCCGTGCAGACAGAACATCATCCCGCAGGAAGAACCGCTGGCGTTGCGCAGGACGTTTTCCGTGGTCGGAAAAGCGTCGGGCAGAAGCTCGTGGTCTCGGCAGATGGTTCGGTAAACAAAGTTTTGGAGGTCGGCAAAAGTCTGTATCGATGAATAATTGGTGCTAACCATGAAATTCAAAAACCTTGTAAATGTGCGCTATGTTTTCATGCCGCCCGGCGGCATGCGGCTGGCTGAATCTAACGATTCGGTAATTTAGGTATCGGGCAAAAAAAGGATAAACTTGGAAAGAAATACAGATTTACGATTTTGACGGTTGTTCCCTTTTGCGCGTTTAATGTGTTGCACGCGCCGCGGGGCATGTGTATAGCAGCGGCGCGTTCGCCCCGGAAATCAGGGAGCGGCGCAAATGCGGGGACCGCCCGGAAAAGCCCGCTCCCGTTCCGGAGGGGCGGCGAAAGGGAGGCGTGATGAAACTGTCGCGGCGCCGCTGTGCCAAAATGGCAGTCAGCCCTTTTCCCGGGGGGCCGGAGGGACGCTTCTGTCGGTTTTAGTTCCGGCAAACCGGTTTGAAATTCCCTTCGTCGTCGGCCGAAACGGCCTTGAACCCCCTTCAAAATGGGGAAAATGAGCGCGAAAACCGGCGTTCCCCCTCAAAAACGGAAAAATATTCCGCTTTGGCACGTCGATTGCAACAGCTCTTACCGCACGGCCGCCGTCAGTGAAAGGGCGGCACCGGTCAGAACAGACAATGAACCGAAAGCCGGCCCAGAACCGGCGAGGTTAATCGAATAGAGAGGAATCAGAACTATGGCAAACGGTGAAAAAATCATTGGTATCGATCTTGGAACGACCAACTCTGTGGTAGCGGTGATGGAAGGGAAAGACGCGAAAGTCATTCCGAACCCCGAAGGGAACCGGCTGACCCCGAGCGTTGTGGCTTTCACCGACAACGGCGAAACCCTCGTCGGCGAGCCGGCGAAACGCCAGGCGGTCACGAACCCGAAACGTACGATTTCCTCCATCAAGCGGTTTATGGGGCGCAAGCGCGCCGAAGTCGGCTCGGAAGAGGAGACGGTTCCGTACGAACTGGTCGGCTCTCCCCAGGACTATGTGAAGGTCGGGGTTGACGGGAAAGAGTTCACCCCGCCCGAAATCTCGGCGCTGACCCTGCGCAAACTGAAGGAATCGGCCGAAGCCTATCTCGGTCACAAGGTCAACAAGGCGGTGATCACGGTCCCCGCTTACTTTAACGACGCGCAGCGGCAGGCGACGAAAGACGCCGGCCAGATCGCCGGACTCGAAGTGATGCGTATCATCAACGAGCCGACGGCGGCGGCGCTCTCCTACGGCCTTGACAAAAACGTCAAGCAGAAGATCGTCGTCTTCGACCTGGGGGGCGGCACGTTCGACGTCTCGGTCCTCGACGTGGCGGACGGCGTCTTTGAAGTCGTTTCGACCAACGGCGACACCCATCTGGGGGGGGACGATTTCGACAAGGTCCTGATCGACTACATCGCCGACGACTTCCAGAAGAAGCAGGGGATCGATCTGCGGAAAGACCCGATGGCGCTCCAGCGTCTGCAGGAAGGGGCCGAAAAGGCGAAGCGCGAGCTGAGTTCGCTCCAGTCGACCGACATCAACCTGCCGTTCATCACCGCCGACGCGACCGGCCCGAAACACCTGATGATGAAGCTGACCCGTTCCGAGTTCGAACGGATGGTCGACCACCTGATCGAACGGACGAAGGGTCCGGTTCAGCAGGCGTTGGCCGACGCCAAACTGACCCCGAACGATATCGACGAGGTGGTTCTGGTCGGCGGTTCGACCCGTATCCCGAAAGTCCAGGAGACGGTTCAGAAGTTCTTCGGCAAGGAGCCCCACAAGGGGGTGAACCCCGATGAGGTCGTTGCCGTCGGCGCCGCGATCCAGGGAGGCGTTCTGGCCGGGGAAGTCAAAGACGTCCTTCTGCTCGACGTGACGCCCCTTTCGCTCGGCATCGAGACACTGGGCGGCGTGATGACCAAACTGGTCGAAAAGAACTCGACGATTCCGCTCGACCGGAAACAGGTCTTCTCGACCGCCGACGACAACCAGACCGCGGTCACGATCAAGGTCTACCAGGGCGAACGGGAAATGGCGGCCGACAACCGGCTTCTGGGCCAGTTCAACCTGGAGAACATTCCCCCGGCGCCCCGCGGCGTTCCGCAGATCGAGGTTTCGTTCGATATCGACGCCAACGGGATCCTGAACGTCAAGGCGAAGGATCTCGGCACGCAGAAGGAGCAGAAGATCCGGATCGAGCAGTCGGGCGGTCTTTCGAAAGACGAGATCGAAAAGATGCAGCGCGACGCCGAGCTTCACGCCAGTGAAGACAAGGCGCGGCGCGAAAAGGTCGAGACGAAAAACCAGGCCGAGTCGATGTGCTTCGGGCTTGAAAAGCAGCTCAAAGAGTATGCCGACAAGCTCCGGCCGGAAGACAAAGAGGCCGTGGAAACTCAGATCAAGGCGGTTCGCGAAGCGATCAGCTCCGACGACACCGACAAGATCAAGTCGGCCCTCGCCGATCTGGAACGCGTGACTCACGCGATGAGTTCCGCCCTCTACCAGAACGCGCAGCAGAATGCCGCCGGTGCCGCCGGTGCGGCGGGCGCGGCTCCGGGCGCCGGCGCCAGCGGCAAAGACGACGACGCCGTCGATGCCGAATTTGAGGTCAAAGAGTAAACCGCGTCCGTTCCCGGGCGTTCCGGGACATATCGAAAGCTTTTGGATGACAGGCGAAAAGGACCGCTTCCGGCCGGTCCTTTTCGCCGTTTTGTTTTCTGGAAGGGGAACCGCTCCGGTCTTCACACCGTCTGCGTCGGAATCAAATCCGCGGAAGGTTATTCCGTTTCCCTCGGAGGCCCTTTCGCCGGTTCATGTTCCCGGGCGGCGGAATCGCGACGGCTCTTCGGGATTCTCCGCCGGCTCTGCGGAACACCTTCCTCTTCAATGTAACACAGACCCGGCGCATGTTGGGTTCCGGCATGATCTTGTTTTGCCGCGCGCCGGTAGCGCCGCCCGTTACCGCCGTCCGCGGCAGAGGGCGAAACAGACGGTCTGGCGGAACGATTTCAGCGCGACCTTGATCAGTTTCCATTTCTTAATCGAAACTTCCCCCGTCTGCCGGTCATGCTGGGGAACCGGCATTTCAAAGGAACGGAGGCGGCGCCGGGCCGCCATGCCGGTGATGATCACGTTCGGCGCGAAGGTGTCGAGCGGAATCGATTGAAAGATCGGCGCGAAAGCCGCCGCGCGCATGAGCCGGTACGGCGCGTTGACATCCCAGACGCCGCGTCCGTAAAAAAGGCGCACCGTCAGGCGCGAGACCGCGCTCATCACCCTGCGCGGCAGGGGCTGTTTCCGTCCGTCCCGCCGTCCGACCAGAAAATCATAACCGGCGCGCTTTTCCCAGAGCGCGGGGAATGATTCCGGTCCCATCTCGTCGTCCGAGTCGATCTGAAAGATCCACTCCGCCTCTCCGCAGTCGGCCAGGTAGCCGGTCAGGACCGTGTTCCCGTGCCCGCCGTTCGGTTTGTCGTGTACGACGACCCGGCCGCCGAAATCCGGTTCGGCGGCGCGCATTACGGCGAGCGAGTTGTCGCGCGAGCCGTCGTTATAGGCGTCGATCCGGTAATCGATTCCGAGCCGGTCGAGCGCGGCGGCCCACTTTTCGAGAACCGCGGCGATGCACTCCTCTTCGTTGTAGACGGGAATGACAACAGCAAGGTCGAGCATGGGTCTCCTCCGTTTTGTTTCGGTTCAGCCCCGTTTTCGGGCGAAGGTGAATGTCTTGTTCAGGGTGAACTGCAGCGCGGTGACGATGAAGATGATCGCCAGCTTCGAGGGGAGCGGCCGAATTCCGCACCGTTCGATGAAGAGCCACAGGAGGAGCGCGCTGACTCCCCAGCCGAGCATTCCGATTGTGTAAAAACTGCAGAAACGGCGAAAGAGCCGGTTTTTCGTTTTGAAGTTGAAAAACGCGTTGAGAAAGAAGTTGTTGACGATCCCGCAGGTGACACTGACGAAGTTGGCGATCTGATAGTAGACGCCCGCACGGGTCATCAGCCAGAAGAGCACCGCATCGAGCGTGGCGCCCGTTACGCCGATCAGGCAGTAGCGGACCAGTTCGGCCAGCGGGGAAGGGGAGGCTGCGGCCGCTTCGCGTGTGTTGCTGACAGGTTCGGTTCCGTTCATTGTGCTGCGGTTGCGCTTTTGCAAACGCGTATAACTCCTGTTACGGCTGAAAGGAGGTTTCGTACAGTTCCAGCGCCTTTTCGACGGCCCTGTCCATGTCCCAGTACTGGTACGCGCCGAGGCGTCCCCCCAGGTGCCATCCGGGCCGGAGAGCGATCTCGTCGGCGTACCGCCGGTAGAGCGCGCGGTTTCGGTCATTGCCGATCGGGTAATACGCCTCGTCTCCCGGTTTCCACGCGGCGGGGAACTCTTTGCAGAGGACCGTTCCGGCCGAAGTGAAGGCGTCCCGTTCGGGGTGGTAATGCTTGAACTCGTGGATTCGGGTCCAGGGAACGTCTTCGTCGGCGTAGTTCATGACGGCGGTTCCCTGGTAATCTTCTGTTTCGAGCCTTTCGTACTCGAACCGGAGAGAACGCCATTCCAGATGCCCGTATTTGTAGCCGAGGAGGCGGTCGGCCATCCCCGTCCAGACGACCTCGGCCGTTTCGGGGATCAGCCGCCGGACATCGAAATAATCGGTGTTCAGAAAGACGCGGATATTGTCATGGTCCAGGAGCTTTTCGAAGAGTCCGCCGTACCCGTCCAGGGGGATCCCCTGATGCGGGTCGTTAAAATAGTCCGTGTTGTAATTATGCCGTACCGGCAGACGGGTGATGATCTCGGCGGGCAGCTCTTTCGGGTCGCGCCCCCACTGCTTGGCCGTATAGCCCCGGATGAACGCGCGGTAAAGGTCTTCGCCGATCAGCGAGATTGCCTTCTCTTCGAGATTGGCCGGTTCGCCGCCGCGGAAATTTTCGGTCGAAGCCGCCAGAAACGCGCCGACCTCGTCCGGCCGGAGGCACTTCCCGAAAAAGGCGTTGATCGTCATCAGCGAAATCGGCATCGTGTAGACCCGTCCGCCGCTGGTCGTCAGAACCTTGTGGCGGTATGTGTTAAACCGCGCAAAGCGTGAAATGTAGTTCCAGACCTTTTCCGATTTCGTGTGAAAAATGTGCGACCCGTAACGGTGAACCTCGATGCCGGTTTCCGGGTCGATTTCCGAATAGGAATTTCCGCCGATGTGCGCGCGCCTTTCGAGAACGACGACATCCCGCCCCGCGCCGCCGGCCAGCCGTTCGGCCAGGACGCTTCCGAAGATCCCGCTGCCGACCACGATGACCGGGCGGCGGCACCCCTCCAGTGTGGAGGCCAGGCGTGACGAATCAGCAAAAGTGGTCATGTCGCCCTCTTTCGCGCCGAAAAAAACATACTGTGCAAAAACCGTATCGGCAAAAGGGGGAAGCCCTGCCGCTTGTCACTATATCGAAAATATTCCGGCCGGGCCGCGATACCTTTCCGCCGAACCGACATAACCGTCATAAAGCCGAACCTTTCCGGCCTCTTCCGTTAAAATTTGCGAAATCTTCCCGCTTTAACTTGTCTTGCCTATTTTAACCATATATAATAGTAAACTGGGGAGGTGTTCTCTTCAAGTTTGAAGATTCCTCCCGAAATGCCCGAAATGAAAAGTAGCAATAACGATGACGTTTCCGCCTGCGGCCGACCCGGCGCGGACGGCTCGCGGAAGTCACGATGAACGGAAGAAGAATCAGAGGCAGTTTTATGAAGACGAAGACGTTGTTTGGTCGGTTTGCCGTAGGTTTCGCGCTCTTTTCGATGATCGCGCTTTCGGCCGCGGCAGTCAGCGCCCAATACGGCGGCGGTTACGGCGGCGGAGGCAGCTATGGCGGCCGAAGCGGCGGCTACGGCGGGGGCAGCTACGGCGGCCGAAGCGGCGGCTACGGCGGGGGCGGCTATGGCGGCCGAAGCGGCGGCTACGGCGGGGGCGGCTACGGCGGCGGTACCGGCTATACGCCCCTTTCCGGTGTGGCTCTGGCCGACGGAGTTCTTTTCAAGGCCTCTGATGAGGAAAACATTGTCGACCGGGCGCGTCAGGAAGCCGCCTATCGGGGGATTCCGGGCGAGATGAAAAAGCCGAGCGCTTACCGGAAGGTTTCACTCAACCGCCTCGAAAAGGCGATCAAAGAGAACGGCGGGACGGTGACCCCCGAAATGGAGAATCTGGCCGGTCTTGAAAAGATCGAATATGTCTTCTTTTATCCGGAAACGAAGGATATCGTGATCGCCGGACCCGCCGAAGGGTGGGAACCGGGGATTGAGCAGTCGCAGCTCGGAATCGAGAGCGGCCGGCCGACCCTGAAGCTTTCGGACCTGGTCGTCGCCCTCCGGGCCTATCCGGCGAATTCCAGGCCGACGCAGCTGATCGGCTGCTCGATCGACCCGACGAAGGAGGGGCTCGCCGAAATGCAGAACTTCCTCCGGACCGCCGCTCAGCCGAACGTCGAAGACGCCTCGCAGGTTGAGGATTACGCCGAAGGGATCCGCGAGTCGCTCGGTCTGCAGGACGTGAACGTCTGGGGGATCTCGCCGAGCACCCATTTCGCGCTGACCCTGGTTGCCGCCGACTACCGGATGAAACTGATCGGAATCGGTCTGGAAGAGAAGCCGGTCGCGATGACCAATTACGTCGAAAAGTCGAACCCGCAGGCGATGGCCAAAAACGCGCTGGTCCGCTGGTACTTCCAGCCCGATTACGACTGCGTCGTTCAGGCGAAGGACGGGCTGGGGATCGCCATTCAGGGGGACGGCGTGAAACTGGTCGGAGAAGACGAACTGGTTGCCTCGCAGGGGAGGCGGTTCGCCACCGGCAAGGCGAACAAGGCGAGCCGCAGCTACACAAAGAGCTTCACCGAGCAGTTTGCGAAGATCGCCTCGGTCGTGCCGGTCTACGCCGATCTGCGGAACCTGATCGACATGTCGGTCGTCGCCGCGTGGCTCCAGAAAGAGGATATCTACACCAAGGCCGGCTGGGCGATGGACTTCTTCGGCAATGAGGAGTCGTTCTCGGTGGAAACCGTTCAGCCGGTCAGACAGGCCGAGACCGCGGTCAATATCATCTCGCACGGCAAGAGCACCGTTTCGTTCCCCGTCGGGGGCGGCGTGATGATCGAGCCGGTCAACGCGCTGGCCGCCGAACATCTCCGCATCGACGAGGACGGGCAGGTCGCCCAAAAGAAGGCCGAGACAACCCAAAACGCCGACTCCTGGTGGTGGGATTGAGCCTGCGGCCGCCCTGAAAAGCGATCGCCCCGAAAGAACGCGCGCCGGAGAGCGAAACGAGAGCTCTCCGGCGCGTTTTGCGTTTCGGGCGGCGGGACCGCCGCCGGGACGGATATTTGCCGGACTGAAATCTCGGAAAATATTTCGAGGCTTTCCGGTTTCCCGCTTGCCTGTCGTT
>ONWH01000180.1 GCA_900321495.1 uncultured Planctomycetota bacterium | reverse complement strand
GATGTAGCGGTGGCTCGCCCCGTGGAAACCGAACCGCTTGACCGAGTATTTCTGAGACCACTCGTAGGGAACGCCGTAGTAGCGGTTATGCTCGGGAATCGTCTGATGGAACCCCGTCTCAAACGCCGCCACCAACGGAATGTCGGGGAACTGCTCGTTGAGCAGACGCATCGCCCGCACATACGGGGGATTGTGCGCCGGCATCACCTGGTTGAGCTCCTCCATCGCGTCCAGGAGCTCTTTGGTAACCCACTGCACTCCGGTGATGTTGTTCGCCATCACCGCCTTGAACCCGATTCCGGCAACCTCGTCGGCCGATTTCAGACAGCCGCTTTCCGGGTCGGTCAGCTGCGCCAGGCACTGCCGCACCGCCACCGCGTGGTCGGGAACGGGGACGGTGACCGTCGCGGTCTTCCCGCCGATCGTCACCTCGCAGGGAGACTCGGCGTCGCCGATCCGCTGAACCTTGCCGCGCGCCAGGAGCGTTTCCGTCTCCATGTCGTAAAGGCTGTACTTAAAACTCGTCGAACCCAGGTTCGCTACCAGAATTTTCATTCGTTCCCTTTCGTGACCCTCTTCGGTCTGTAAACAGCTTCCCTCCAGGGGGAGGAAAGCGCCGGCTGTCCTCAGCCCAGGTACGCGGCAATCACACCGTCGGCCGGACGCGGAATCACGTGCGCGGCATAGAGCTCGCCGACGCTCTGCGCGGCAGCGGCCCCCGCATCAACAGCGGCTTTCACGCTGGCGACATCGCCGCGGACCACGGTGGTGACAAGCCCGCCGCCGATCTGAATCCGTTTGACAACCTCGACGTTGGCGGCTTTCGCCATCGCGTCCGTCGCCTTAACCAGGGGGAGGAGACCTTTCGTTTCAAGGAGTCCGATTGCGTTTTCCATTTGTATATCCTTTCCGGTTTTTGTTTGTGGTTAAGGTTTACGGCGATCAGTCTTTTTTCGCCGCCGGCTTGACGAGCGTCGCCGGAAGAACTTTGGCGATGTCGCCGTGCGGACGCGCGATTACCTCGACCGAGGTGATCTCACCGATCCGGGCGCCGGCTGCGGCGCCGGCGTCGGTCGCGGCTTTGACCGCCGCCACATCGCCGGTCACAAACGCGGTCACGATCCCGCTGCCGACCTTGTCCCAGCCCAGAAACTCGACGTTGGCCGCTTTCATCATCGCGTCCGTCGCCTCGAAAAGGGTGGTGAACCCCTTCCCTTCAATCATACCGATTGCTTCCATCGCTTTTGCCATCTTTTCTCTTTCTCCCGTGTTAAAGGAATGGTTAAAAATTTCGGTTTATTCTTCGCTTGTGTAAACTGTAAATGTTGCGGTTTGCCGGTTAAAAACGGTTATTTGATCAACTCGATCTTGGTGGCGTGTTCCAGGTCGACGGCGTTCCCCTCGTCGGTATCGAGGTGAACTTCGAGTTTGATCCCCTCACCGACACGGACCAGCACGTTTTCGAGTGTGGTACTGCAGCCGCCCGCTTCGACACGGAGCCTCATGCGGTCTTTGTCCTTGACACCGTAATACGCCGCATCGGCGGGACCCATGTGAACATGCCGCTCGGCGCGGATCACGCCGTGCTTGAGATCGACAACCCCCGCCGGACCGACCAGAACACACCCGGGAGTCCCTTCCAGTTTGCCGCTTTCGCGCACCGGCGGGTCAATCCCCAGCGAGATTGCGTCGGTAAACGAAAGCTCCACCTGCGACTCCTTCCGGGTGGGGCCCAGAATGCGGACGCTCGGGAGCATCCGTTTGCGCGGCCCGATCAGCATCAGCGTCTCGTTGGCGGCGAAGAAGCCGTCCTGATAGAGATCCTTCATCTTGGTAAGGGTCTTCCCCTTGCCGAAGAGGGTCTCGACATCGGCGTCGGTCAGGTGAATGTGGCGGGCCGAAATGCTGACAACCAGCGGGTTACGTCCCGCCGGCGCCGCCGCGGTTTCAGACGCGGCCATGGCGCCGTCACCCAGTTTTTCGATGAGAACTTTGCGGATGATCGCTTCGATCGTTTCGCGATTTACCATATTCATTGCATCACGTCCATATTGCGTAGTCGCTCTGTCCGCTTAAAGCAAGCGCAGACGTTTCGCCTTAACTATAGCCCTAAGCTTCTACATTATACCCAATATTTCAGCCGATAAAATCGGGTATCATCAGTTTTAATCGGATATTTTTAGGGGAGATGGGCTAATTTTGTCGGCGGAGAAATAAAAAAACACCTTATTTGAGGATAAGGTGCTCTCTTATTCGTTTCGATCCGTAAAAAGCGAATCGGCGGCGTGCGGTTACATCACGTCGAGTACGAAGTGGTACCCCTGATGGTATCGCCGGGGAACCGGATAGTAATTCTGCCAGTAGGGATTGTAGACCGGAACCTGCATGTCGCGGCGATAGCGGTAATAGAGATCGTCGGTACTCCGGTAGTTATCGATCGGACGGAAGTTCTGCGGATAGTAGACGTAGGGATAGTGGAAGAACCGTTCCCAGTTCTGCGCGTTGTAGTTTGCCGACGGCCGGACGCCCAGCGGCTGCTGCGCGCTTGCCTTTTCGCACCAGAAGGCCGCAGCGAGAGCCAAAAGAAGGGCGCAAATCAAAAACCGGATTCTCATTGGTCGATTCCTCTCGAAGAAACTCTTTCCATAACAACCGGTGCGGGAAAACCGCACTCCGCTTTCCCCTTTTCGGCAAACCGGCGCTTATTCCATTCCCTTCGGCGTGCCGGAGGAGGGCATTTTTTCAGCCGGCACGGCTCTTACCGGCATAACTGTTACGACCGGACTACCGCGCGGGAGAGGAAACGACCCGGGGAAAAGAAATTCCAAAAGGAAGGGGCGCCGCGCATAACGCGGCGCCCCGTATTTCAGACGTCCGTTTTCCGGCGGGATGCCGGAAAGAACGGATCAGTCAGTTCAGAAGCCCAGGCTGTACTTGACGATCAGACCGGCGGCCACGACCGAAACCATGCTCATGAGCTTGATCAGGATGTTCAGCGAAGGACCGGTGGTGTCTTTGAAGGGGTCGCCGACTGTATCGCCGACAACGGTCGCCTTGTGGACATCCGACTTCTTGCCGTTCCCTTCGCCCAGCGCGCCGGTTTCAACGTACTTCTTGGCGTTGTCCCACGCGCCGCCGGCATTGGCCATATAGACCGCCACGCAGAAGCCGCAGGTCAGGGCGCCGACCAGAACGCCGATCACGCCCGTCACACCGAGAACCAGCCCGACGGCAACCGGCAGAATCAGACCCAGAAGAGACGGAATGAT
>ONWH01000190.1 GCA_900321495.1 uncultured Planctomycetota bacterium | reverse complement strand
TTGACCCGGTCCAGGGTCATCTCGCGCACGATCCGCAGATCGGCGCTGATCGGCGAATAGGCGCGGTTCACCATCCATTCGTTCCCGACCGAAAAGAGCCGGCCGCGTGAACGTTCCGACGCCATCACCAGACGCGCGAGGATCTTATTCCTGGCGCGGTCGAGTTCTTCGGCGGTCACCCCCTCCTCCGCCGCGCGGCTGCAGACTTCCCGGGCGATCCGCACGTTCGCGGCGGCGTCTTCCGGCGCGCAGCAGAGACTGGTGCAGAAATAGCCGGTATCGAGGAATTCACAGAAGCTGAGCGAGGCACAGTCGGCTTTTCCGTTGTCGACCAGCTCCCAGAAGAGACGGCTGCCGACATCGTCGCCGATGATATTCGCCAGAACCGCCGCCGCGTAGCGTTCGTCGTCCCGGCCCGAGGGGGCTTCGGCGAGGAGAAAGACATACTCCTGCGTCGACGAGGGGCGCACATAAACCTTTTTCCCTCCCCGCGCGGACGGCCGGAACGTCTCGCGGCTGACCGGCCGGGAACGCCACGCGCCGCAGCACGTTTCCACATCGGCAACAAACTTTTCAAAATCAACGGCGCCGCTGGCGGCAACGACGATATTTCCCGGAGAATAACGGTTCTCGAAATAGGCGCGCATCTGCGCCGCGGTCATCCTCCCGACCGACTCGTGCGTTCCCAGAACGCTCCGCGAAAGGGGATGCCCTTCAAAGAAGAGTTCACGGCATTTCTCGTCAATCCCGAACGGGGGCTGATCCTCGTACATTTTGATCTCTTCGAGAATGACGTTCTTTTCGGTATTGAAATCGTCTTCACGCAGCGACGGACGGAGAATATCGGCCAGAAGATCGACCGCACGGGTCTGCAGCTCCGGCAGGACCGAGATGTAGAAGACGGTCGCCTCTTCGGTGGTGAACGCATTCGAGACGCCGCCCATTTCGTCGAGCTGGCGGTTCACATCGGCGGCACTGCGGCGCGGAGTCCCCTTAAAGACCATATGCTCCAAGAAGTGGCTCACCCCGGAAATCTCATCCGGCTCGTCCCGCGCGCCGGTCCGCACAAAGAAACCGATCGACGCCGCGTAGGAGTTCGGATTCACTTCGGCAATCACATCAAGCCCGTTTGCGAGCGTCTTCTGCCTGAATTCAGTCATATTAAGGTAAGGCCGAACCTTTCCGTTTAAAAGGTTTTCCGTTTAAAAAGAGAGCCTGTACTCCCCGAAAAGGCGCGGAGAGTACAAGCCCTGCATTATTGCGAAAGACGCGCCAGAGCGCTCTTTCAGACGAACTTCGTCACGCCCGGGTGCGGGATGTAGTACTCGCCGTTTTCGTCGGGCATGACGACCGACGGCCCGTTGATGTCAACCAGGTTATCATAGGCGATTTCGCTGTCATAGCGGAATTCCGACTTCCACGCCTGTTCGGCAGTGATGAACTGCCCCGTTTCGACGGTGAACCGGCCCAGAAGGGCGGTGAAGGTCGCCATGATCCCGCGGTCCATTTCGTTCCACGGACGGTCTTCCCGAATCGCCGAGAAGAGACGGTCATGTTCGGTCTGATACGAGTCGTTGTCGGGCGAGGACGGTTTCCAGAGGGCATCGCCGCGAAAGCCCGAGAAGGAGAGGGCTTCATATCCCTTGTAGATTTTCGGATCGCCGACCCCTTCCCCGACGTGCGCCACGCCTTTGGTTCCCTGGACAACGCAGCAGAAGTTGCTCCAGGTGTTCGGCATGGTACGGGTCGTCATCATCAGGCGCTTCCCGCTCGGGAAGACGTACTCGACGCTCGCCAGGTCGATCAGCTGGTCTTTGTCGGGACGGTGCGTCCGGCCGCCGGACCCCTGAGCGCAGGCGGGATATTCCTGGGCCGCCCAGCAGGCGATATCAAGGTTGTGAATCAGCGCGTCGACGATGAACCCGCCGCTGGTCCAGTCGAAGCAGAAGAGATTCCGAAGCTGATGCTGAAGCGGGGTGTAGTTCCCTTTCGGACCGAGATTGTGCGGCCCCTGGAACCGGTAGACCCAGCAGTTCACCACTTCGCCCAGCACGCCGTCGTGGATCGCCTTGATCGTCTCTTCGTAGCGGAACTTGTTCCGGTTATTCAGACCGACCCCGACCTTAATCCCCTTGGCGAGCGCTTTCTCGTTCGCCGCACGGATCCGGCGGAGATTGACCATGTCGGTCGCAACCGGCTTTTCGGCGAAAACGTGAATCATCTTCGGCGAGTTGACCACATACTCGTAATGGAGCGGGCGGAATGCCGGAGGGGTCGTCAGAAGAACGACATCGCCGTCGTCGAGCGAATCGATCGCCTGCTTGTACGCTTCGAGCCCGTAGAACGTGCGGTCTTCAATCCCCTCGGAAAGGCGGTCTTCGTGGGTGGCTTCCAGAGCCTCAATGGCCCCTTTCGCCTTGTCCTCAAAGGCATCGGCGACCGCCCAGAGCTTGGCGTTCGGTTCGGCGGCCAGAGCCTGCCGCACCGCGCCGCCGCCGCGGTTGCCGCAGCCGACCCATGCGATCTTGATCATGCTGTTCTCTGCGGCGTGGACGCGCGGCACACCGGCGCCGGAAGCGAGGATCCCCGCGGCCAGACCGGAAGCTTGCAAGAAACGACGACGTGAAACATTTTTGTCCATAACTTTTTCCCTTTAAACTGCTAAGGAGGAATCTGATGTTCAAAGACTCGACGCTTATGTCCTCCATTTTACGCGGACTCTTTTCCGCTGACAAGAGTCAAACCCTCTTCAGGCGAAAAATTTCCGCTCCGTCCCCAAAGTTTTCGGAAAACGGCCGCAGGAACCGCCCCGGACAAAAGTCTTTTCCCTAACCGAAAAGAGGGAGGCGGAGTCTCAAAAGAGCCCTCATTCCAACCCCCTGAAATACCGGGACATCGTCTCTGTCCGCAGAGGCCGAACTCTTTTCGAAAAAGGAAATTTTCGGTTCGGGAACTCTTGAAGAAAGGCGAAAGAGGGGTAGAATAGAGACTGACCGACTCTGTTTGCGCCTCGACAGTTAGTAGATGGGGTTTCGGTCGCGCGGATAGCATAAAGCAGGTTTCATTTTTGAATAAGTCCAAACATCCATTTACCCCATTGGAGGAGTCTACCGTGAGCGAAGAAAAACGCTTTGTCATGACCGACGGTAATGAAGCGACCACAATGATCGCGCATCTTTGTAACGAAGTGATGGCCATCTACCCGATCACCCCGTCCTCGACGATGGGCGAACTGGCCGACGACTGGGCGGCGAAGGGGAAGAAAAACATTTTCGGCACCATCCCGCAAGTGGTCGAAATGCAGAGCGAAGCCGGCGCGGCGGGCGCTGTTCACGGCTCACTCCAGGCCGGTGCGCTGACCTGCACCTTTACCGCCAGCCAGGGCCTCCTCCTGATGATCCCGAACATGTTCAAAATCGCCGGTGAAATGACCCCGACGGTCTTCCATGTCTCGGCACGCTGCGTGGCGACTCACGCCCTGTCGATCTTCGGCGACCACAGCGACGTCATGGCCGTCCGCTCCTGCGGCTGGGCGATGATCTGCGGCGGCACCATTCAGGAAACGCACGATATGGCGCTTGTCGCGTACGCCTCGACGCACGCCGCGCGTATTCCGTTCGTTCATTTCTTCGACGGGTTCCGCACCAGTCACGAAATCAACAAACTCGAAAAGATTCCGGAAGATGTCGTCCGCCAGATGCTCGATGTCGAAAAGATCAAGTGGTTCCGCGACAATTCGCTCAGCCCGAATCATCCGGTCATCCGCGGCACCGCCCAGAACCCCGACGTCTTCTTCCAGGCGCGCGAAGCGTGCAACACCGCCTACGCCAAGGTTGCCGGCATCGTCCAGGAGCAGATGGACAAATTCGCCAAGCTGACCGGCCGCCAGTACCACCTGTTTGACTACTACGGCGACCCGAACGCCGAAAACGTCATCGTCATCATGGCGAGCGGCTCGGGAATCGTCGAAGAATACCTCGATTTCATCGGCTGCGACAAGGGCGTCGGCATGGTCAACGTCCGCCTCTACCGTCCGTTCGACGCCGAGGCGTTCCTTGCCGCGATGCCCAAGACGGTCAAAAAGATCGCCGTTCTCGACCGCACCAAAGAACCGGGCGGCATCGGCGAACCTCTTTACCTCGATGTCGTCACCGCCATGGCTCAGGGCTGGAAGGGCGAAAAGCCGGTCATCGTCGGCGGCCGTTACGGTCTCTCGTCGAAAGACTTCACCCCGGCGATGGTCAAGGGTGTCTATGACGAACTGGAAAAGGCTCAGCCGATGAACAACTTCGTCGTCGGCATCGAAGACGACGTCACCGGCCGTTCCATCAAGTACGACGAAAACTTCTCGACCGAAAAAGACGACGTCCGCCGCTGCATGTTCTACGGTCTTGGGAGCGACGGCACCGTCGGCGCCAACAAGGAAACCTCGAAGATCGTCGGCGAATACACCCCGAACTACTG
>ONWH01000169.1 GCA_900321495.1 uncultured Planctomycetota bacterium | reverse complement strand
GAAGAAAGGACTCGAACCTTCACCTTCTGTTACGAAGACTAGGACCTGAACCTAGCGCGTCTGCCAGTTCCGCCACTTCGGCTTTCGGCGGTTATTATACCACGTTCAGGCGGTTTTGGAAGGGGGGAATTTTCTCGAAAAATATTTTACAGAGGAGAGAAGAGATTAACCGATTTATAGGGAGAAGTACTGTTAGTGTTTATTATAAGGGGGCCAAGTGGGGCAGATTTACTGCGTTGCCAATCAGAAGGGCGGGGTCGGCAAGACGACCACCGCCATATCGCTTGCCTCGGCGTTCGCCCGGTCGGGACGGCGTACCCTCCTGATCGACCTTGACTCTCAGTGCAACGCGACCGGCGGTCTGGGGATCCGGTCAACACGCCGCCATCCTCTGGCCGAGGACTGCGGCATTGCCGAGTCAGTCGTTCCCGCGAAGGTCAGGAACCTCGACGTCCTGCCGGGGTGTCCCGGGTTCTCCAGCCTCGAGATGATCGCGGCGAGAGACCGGGAATTCCTGGCTCGGATGACGCACCGGTTTCGGGAAGGGGTTGCCGGCTACGAGGCGGTACTGATCGACTCACCCCCTTCAATGGGGCCGATTACCCGCGCCGCGCTGGCATGGTCGACGGAAGTCATCATGCCGGTCCAGTGCGAGTACTTTGCCATGGAAGGGCTCGTTCGGATGATCGATGTGCTGCGCCGTGCCAAAGACGGGGAAGGGGGAACCCTCGCTTCCGCCGGGATTGTCATGACGATGTACGATTCCCAACTCGACCTGACGCGGGAAGTCGACCAGCAGATCCGCGAGTCGAAGGTTTTCGGGAACAATGTCTATAAAACCGTCATTCCCTGGGATGTGACGGTCAGCGAAGCGCCGAGCCACGGGGAGTCGATTTTCGAGTACGCTCCCCGCAGCCGCGGCGCGCGCGCCTATGCTGAACTCTCAATGGAGGTTTTGGAATATGTCTAGGGAAAAACGTCTCGGCCGCGGTTTGGAATCGATGCTCGAAAACGCTCCGGTCGTTGAAGATGATTATCTGTTCGGTTCCGATCTGGGGGTGACTCCCCGGTTCGGCAATGAGACGTCGTCGTACCGAATCGATTCCGGTTTGCGGGAAACTCCCGTTGACGAGGTTCTGGGGCGGCTGATGCACGACAAGAGGAGTTACGATATTCCGATTGCCCTAATCGACCGGAACCCGCATCAGCCGCGCCTCGATTTTGACGAACGCGATCTGGCCGATCTGGCCGAGAGCATCAAGAAGCACGGGATGTTCCAGTCTGTTGTCGTTCGGCAGACCCCGGACCGGCGTTTTGAACTGATTGCCGGCGAGCGGCGTCTCCGTGCCGCCCAGCGTGCCGGGTGGGAAAAGGTTCCGGCGCATATTCTGGTTGTCGACGACCGGGAGACCGCCGAAATCGCGCTGACCGAAAACCTCCAGCGCCGGGACCTGAACGCCATTGAAAAGGCGGTTGCGTTCCGTAACTACATTGAAGTCTACGGCGGAACAAACGACGAACTGGCCAAACGTCTCGACCTCGACCGGTCGACGATCTGCAATCTGATCCGCCTGCTGGAACTTCCCGAAGAGATTCAGCAGATGGTGCGCCGCGACGAGCTGACGATGGGGCATGTCAGGACCCTGCTTGGAATCAAGGAGGACCGGCAGTTGGAGGTTGCGCAGAAGATGCGGACCGAGGGATGGTCGGTCCGCCGGGCCGAGGAGTATACCAAGGAGCTCAAACAGGACGTTTCGGCGGTCGACGGAACGAACAGGAGAATCGGTCCGCGGAAGGCGACGATCGAGCGGAGCGCGCATCTTGATGAGATGGAGAGCCGGTTCCGAAGCCTTTTCGGCACCCGTGTCAAACTGACGGCGAACGCCAAGGGGAAGGGGAAACTGGTGATTCCGTTCAGCTCGAACGAGGAGTTCGAACGGATCTATCAGCTGATCCTGCCGCGAATAGAATAGTCGGGGCATATCGCGGGAAAGAGTCCGCCGTAAGAACGTTGCTTGCCTCAACCGCGCTTCCTTCGTGTGTCTCCGGCGGGTATTGGTTCGGGTATCTTCTGATTGTGTGTTAAAGTCCTGTCAAGCAAAAAGCCTCCGATACGGAGGCTTTTTGCTTGGAACAGCGGGGAAAACCGCTGCGGCGGTTTTACTCGGCCGGTTCGGTTCGGCCGGTGATTTCGGCTTCTCCGGCGTCATCCTGAATCTTGACGGGACGAAGGAGCCGGTTTCCTGCCAGTGTGATTCTGGCCGAGACATTTCCGCTGATCTTGAAGTCCGGCCGGTCGTCCGTCCGGCCGTCCTCCTGAAATGCCGAGTCGGTCAGGATGATGTTCACCTGATCCCGGCGTCCGCTGCTCGACAGATCTGCGATCTTGCCGTTCGAGACGATGTTATAAAGCCGTGCGTCGAACTGTGCGTTTCCGTTGATCATCGTGTCGCGCCGGGGAGACTCGTTCACGAAGTTTTCGACGGTGATCTGACAGACGGGGAGGTTCTCCTCGGCGACTTCCGGATGGATGGCCCGGTGGTAGTCGCACATCTCCCAATAGATTCCCATGCCTGTCCGGGAAAGGGATCTGAAATCCTTTATGGTCACGTTTTTGATGTTCGCCGCGTGATGATCGGCTTTTCCGTTCCAGACGAAGGTCAGGTGCGGTTCGTCGGGGTCTTTCCACGCGCCTTGATTGTGTGTCGGCGGGTTGTTCGAGACATATTCGGCCGTATCGAACGTTGCGATCACACGGTAGAGATTCCCCTGATGGACGACGGTGTCGCCGTTCTGGAACCTGATTCCGGGATGCCAGTCGACCCAGGCGCCTGTCAGAAGACGGATCGCGTGGGCGACGGTCGGATCGAGACGCTCATCGGTGATATCCTCGATCAGACCGTCCCGGATATCCCCTTCGATCGGCTGGCTGCTGGTGTAATCTTCGGCGTTCAGGGCGATCGCGTCGTCGTATGTCTGACAGATGCCGTGCGCGATATGGAATCCGCGCCCCATTCCGATATGGATGCCGTCCTTGTTTCCGCGGATCTCAAAATTCTCGACCGCGATGTTTTCGAAATCGCAGATATGAAGCGCGTATTGCCCGCGGAGCACGTCAAGGCATTTAAAGCCGGTGAGATTAAGGTTCCGGACGTGATAGAACGCCGCATGCCCCCGGAGTCCGAACAGGGCAGCGCCCTGCGGCCAGCCGCTTTCAAAACCGTTGGTGGCGATTGAGAGATTTTCGATTTCAATGTTCTCGTTTGTCACTCCTGTTTCGGCGCCCCGGTTGAGAATGACATGGATGTACGGTGCCGCTTTTTTCAGCGTGACCCCTTCGGCGCATGCCAGGCGTGTGTTGCTGTCGATCATGACCGTTTTGTCGAGCGGATAGACCCCCGGTTTTGAAATCGTCACAGTCCTGTTTCCGCCGTCGAGCGCCTTTTGAAGCGCGGCGCTGTTCACGGCCGGTTCCGCTTCAGGCGAGAAGCCGAATTCGGCGGCGTCGACAGTCGGGCCGGGCCAGGCGGGGTTCTTCTCCAGACAGACTGTTTTCGGTTCGCCGGTGATCGGCAGACGCGGAATTGTGATCAG
>ONWH01000004.1 GCA_900321495.1 uncultured Planctomycetota bacterium | reverse complement strand
TCCGTTCGATGTGGAACGGAGAGGTCAAAGTGATTACGGGAATCCGCCGATGCGGAAAATCAGTTCTTCTTTTTGAACTTTTCCGGAACCATCTCCTGTCGGAAGGGATTGCCGAGGAACAGATTATCCGAATCGAACTCGATCAGCGGCGGTACTACCGGTACCGGAACCCCGTGACTCTCTGCGATTACGTCGAATCGGTCGTCCGGGCGGAGAGGGAAAAACGTTTTTTCCTCCTGATCGACGAGGTCCAGCTGACAGAGAAGTTTGTTGACCGTGAAAACGGCGGCATAACAGTCACAATCTACGATATGCTCAATGAACTGAGAGCCTATGAGAATCTCGACGTTTATGTCACCGGAAGCAATTCGAAAGGGCTCTCAAGCGACATTGCCACGGAATTCCGCGGCCGGGCAACCCAGATCAGAGTTTACCCTCTTTCTTTTTCGGAGTTTTATTCGGTTCACGGCGGAGAGGAACGGAAGGCTCTGGAAGAATATATGATCTACGGCGGGATGCCGAAAGTGACGGCGCTCGAAGATGATTCCGAGAAGAAGAAATACCTCTCTTCCCTTTACGATCTTCTCTATCTCAGGGATATTGTCGAGCGGAATCACATTGAACGTCCGGATATCCTCAGCGACATTCTCGATTTTCTGGCGTCCGGCATCGGCTCACTGACAAATCCGACGAATATCGCAAACTCCCTGGTCAGCATCCGAAAAGAAAAGATCAACCCGGCGATGGCCGCCGGCTATGTGCAGTGCACGGTCGACTCGTTTCTGGTCCAGGTCGCAAAGCGGTATGACGTCAAGGGAAAATCCTATTTCAAATTTCCCAACAAATATTACTATACCGATCTCGGTCTGCGGAATGCCCGGCTGAACTTTCGGCAGTTTGATCCGGGACACATCATGGAAAACATCATTTACAACGAACTTGTCCGCCGGGGATATTCCGTCGACGTCGGTGTGGTCCGCCGCCGGACCGAAAATTCGAACGAACAGAAGGAAATCGACTTTGTCGTCAACAGCGGAGATAAGCGGGTCTACATCCAGTCTGCGCTCCGGATGGAGACCGATCGGAAAGGCGCGGCCGAAACGGAGCCCCTGTTCCTGACCGGCGATTTTTTCCGAAAGATCGTCATTCGCATGGACATCTCCCGCAACTACCACGATGAGAACGGCATCTGGCACCTCGGCCTGACCGATTTCCTTCTCGGAAAAGCGGACCTGTTTTAGCCCGCACAGGGTCAGGGAAGCGGAGCCGGACGGAAAGTTTTCCGATGCGGCTCCGTCGTCAGGGGCGCGTCATTCCGTCTCCGGTTTCGGCGTGTGGCAGCAGAGTCCCAGAAGGTCGTCGGCGGCTTCCCACATCACCTCGCTCAACGTCGGATGCGGGTGAACCGTTCCGGCCAGATCGGCGGCGGTCGCGCCAACGGAAATCAGCGCCGCGATTTCGGCGATCATATCGGTTGCCCGCGGCGAGATGATCGCCGCGCCGAGGAGCCGGCCGCTCTTCTCGTCCGAAACGACTTTCACCAGGCCGGTATCGACCCCCATCACCAGCCCTTTCCCCGCGGCGGGAATATGATAACGGCCGACCCGAACGGTATACCCCTGCGCCTCGGCCTGCGTCTGGCTCAGACCGACCCACGCCGCCTCAGGCGATGTGTAGACGCACGAGGGAACCGCGCCGTCGTGATAGAGGTACGGCCGGAACGCGATCTCCGCGGCGACGGCTTTCCCCTGGGCGCTGGCGGCGTGGGCCAGCGCGTGCCGGCCGTTCACATCGCCGATCGCGTAGATGCTGGCAATGTTGGTCCGCAGATGGTCATCGACCGGCACATACCCGCGCACGGTTTCAACGCCGGCGTTTTCCAGGCCGAGCGATTCGGTATTCGGCACCCGGCCGCTGCAGAGGATGACCGCCTCGCCGGCGGCGGTTCCCTCTTTGCCGGTCGCGTTCTCGATGTACTCAACCGTCTTTTCCGACTCCCCCGAAATCCGTTTGAAGGTGATCCCCGATTTGAAGGTGACCCGAAGCTGTTTGAGCTTCCGCAGAAGGAGACGTGTTACGTCCTCATCGGCTCCAGGCAGAACCTCGGCGCTCCGTTTGAGGACGGTCACCTTCCTGCCGAACGAGGCCAGAATCGAGGCGAACTCGATCCCCGTGACCCCGCCGCCGATAATGACCGCGCTTTCGGGAAGCTTTTCCAGCGCGAGAAAATCGTCGGTACTCAAAACGTTCGCGCCGTCCGCCCCTTCGATTTTCGGAACGGAAGGGCGCGTTCCGGTCGCGATCACGATATTCCGCGCCTCAAACGTTTCGCCGGCGGCCTCAAGCCGGTGGCTCGAAAGGAGTTTCCCACGCCCTGCGGCCACGGTCACGCCGTACGATTTCAGCACCGATTCGATCCCGCCGCGGAGCTGGCCGACAATCTTGTCGCGCCGGGCGGCAACCGCGCCGTAATCGAACGCGGGATTTTCGACCTGAATGCCGAATTTCCCGCACCGGCAGATGTCGTGATACAGGTGCGCCGAATGGAGGAGCGTCTTCGTCGGGATGCACCCGCGGTTCAGGCAGGTCCCGCCGAGCTGACGCTCTTCGACGAGGAGTGTCTTCAATCCGAACTGCGCGCACCGGATCGCGCAGATGTATCCGCCCGGCCCGGCGCCGAGAATGGCAACTTGAAACGGCATAGGTCTTTTCTTGCGGGAATGTCGCTGTATATACAAAACTCCGGTTTAGGAAAAAGCGTTCTTCCTAAACCGGAGTCGGAAAATCACTGTAACGATTAGAGGTATTCGCAGACCAGGTCACCGACTTCGGTGGTCGAATACCCCATCTTGCCGGCGGCCATGCTCTTCATCTTGGTGCCGGTCACGGTCTGGATCGCCTTCATGACCCGGTCGGCCGCTTTCGTGTACCCTTCCTGGTTGAGCATCATCGAGACGGCGTTGATCGTGGCGATCGGGTTGATGACGTTCATGCCGGTATACTTCGGCGCGCTTCCGCCCATCGGCTCATACATGCTCGTCCCGCCCGGTTCGGGATTGATGTTCCCGCCCGCGGCGACGCCCATTCCGCCCTGCAGGATGCCGGCCAGGTCAGTGATGATGTCGCCGAACATGTTCGTCGTCACGATAACGTCGTAATATTCGGGATTCTTCACCATCCACATGCAGCAGGCGTCGACGTGGTTATAGTCCTTTTTGATGTCGGGATATTCTTCGCCGACTTCCTGGAACGTACGCATCCAGAGGTCATGCCCGTAGGAGAGGACGTTCGTCTTGGCGACCAGGGTCACCATCTTCCCCTTCGGGTTGTTCCGTTTCCGGCAGTACTCGAACGCCCAGCGGATGCACCGTTCGGTCCCCTTCCGCGTATAGACGGCCACCTGGGTCGCGACTTCGTCGGGGGTTCCCTTCTTCATCCAGCCGCCGGTTCCGACGTACATGTCTTCGGTATTTTCACGGACAACGACGAAATCGAGGTCCTCCGGCTTTTTGTTGGCCAGCGGGGTTTCCACACCGGGAAAGAGTTTCACCGGGCGGAGGTTGATATACTGATCGAAAGCGAAACGGAGGCGGAGAAGAAGCCCCTGTTCGAGGATCCCCGGCTTGACATCCGGATGCCCGACCGCGCCGAGCAGGATGGAGCTGAACTTGCCCAGTTCGGCGATCTCCTCGTCAGTAATGATGACGCCCGTCTTGAGGTAGCGGTTGCCGCTCAGATCGAACGGAGTCAGCTCCACTTTGAAATTTTCGAGTTCCGCGACCTTCTTCAGGACTTTCACCCCTTCGGCAACCACTTCGGGGCCGGTACCGTCACCGCCGATAACCGCAACTTTCAAGACATCGTTCATCGCTGATTTATCCTTTCGTGATAGGAGGCCGCACACCGAAAAAACCACCTGGCGCGGCCGGCTTATACCCTCTGATGCGGGGAACCCCCGTCCCCCCTATTATCCCCGATTTTTTCTTTTAGAATAGGGGGGAGTCCCACCGGCGCCGGACGCGCCGAACCCCTTTTTTTCAGCGGTTTAAGGTTAAAACCGCCTCCTCCGGCCCCTCCGCGGGGAAAGGTGAAAAGAAGCGCGTGAAACGATTCAGAACGATCACACTCGGCTGCCGGGTAAACCAGTACGAAACCGCTTATGTCCGGGAGGCGCTCCTGGTCAGCGGGTGGGAAGAGACTCCCCCCGGCGGCCATGCCGGCGCCGACCTGGTTCTGATCAACACGTGCAGCGTGACGGCCGAAAGCGACGCGAAATGCCGCAAGGCGGTCTCGGCCGCCGCGGAACAGTCGCCGAACGCCGAAATCGTGGTCATGGGATGTTACGCCGCCGCCGCGCCCGACCTTCTGGCCTCCTATCCCCGCGTCTCGGAAATCCTCACCGACAAGCGGCAGCTGGCCGACTTTATCCGCCGCCGCGGCTGGCAGGTGCCTCGCGGAGTCCGCACGTTCGGCGAGCGGCACCGCGCCTACATCAAGATTCAGGACGGATGCCGGGTCGGCTGTTCCTACTGCATCATCCCCAAAGTCCGCCCCTACCTTTCAAGCCGGACCGAAGAGGACATCATCGGCGAGGTCGCCGAACTGGCCCGGCTCGGGTACCGTGAAATCGTCCTGTCGGGAATCCATCTGGGGCATTACGGGCTCGACCTGATCGCCGCCGGCCGAAAGAACGCGCCTCAGAGGCTCGCCGACCTGCTGGAGGAGCGGAGCGCGGCCCCCGTTTCGGGCCGCCACACCCTCGCTTCCCTTCTGCGCACGCTGGTCGGACGGGTTCCCGAGCCGCGGTTCCGGCTCGGGAGTCTCGAAGCGGTTGAGGTTCCCGACGAACTCGCCCGTCTGGCGGTCGAATTCCCCGACCGGGTCTGTCCCCATTTCCATCTTTCGATGCAGAGCGGCGACGATGCGGTTCTCCGGCGGATGAAACGCCGATGGCCGAGCGGTCCGTATATCGAACGCGCCCTTTCGCTCCGGCGGATGATCCCCCGCGTCGCCCTGACGACCGATATCATCGTCGGGTTCCCCGGCGAGACCGACGCCGAATTTCGGCGCACCTGCGAAGTCGCCGAGCAGGTGCGTTTCGCGAAGATCCACATCTTCCGGTACAGCCGCCGGCCCGGAACCGAGGCGGCGGAAATGAAAGACCAGGTTCCCGAACCGGTCAAGAAGGCGCGTGCCGCCGAACTGGCGCGAATCGCCGGCCGGCTCCGCGCGGAATACGCCCGTTCGCTGGTCGGTTCGGCCGTGACCGTGCTGACCGAAGAGCGGTGCGGCACGGCGGTCCAGGGAACCTGCGAGTACTTCCTTCCGACCCGGCTTGAAGGGGATTTCCCGCTCGGCGTCCTCCAAAAGGCTGAAGTCACCTCCGCGGAGGGGGAAACGCTCATCGGCCGCCCCCTCCCCTCATCCGCCGCCGGAATCTGAAAGCTGGACATCGGAATCCCTTTCGGTTAGACTTATTGAAGGTTTGTTTCTCCTGTCCTTCCCTGGAAACATCTGAGGCCAACAATGAACAGAACACTCCTCCTTTGGGGAATCCTTTCCGTCTTCTGCGCCGCGGCGGTCCGCGCCGGCGACCCCGTCCCCGCCGGCTGGCTCTCCGACTGGGCCAATCCGCCGGCGGCGCTCCGCCCCCTGCAGATGGTTCACGGGCGCGACCTGACCGACCCGGCGACCGCACGCTATTTCCGCGACGAGTGCGGGCTGGGCGGCGTGGTCATCAACGTCGGCGGGCCGGGCTACATCCGAAGCGATGAAAACTGGAAACGCTTCGTTGAAGGGGCGCGCACCGCTTCCGACGCCGGACTGCGTCTCTGGATCTACGACGAAGAGGGGTACCCGTCCCTTGAAGCGGGGGGAGTCGTTCTCGAAGAGGCGCCGGAACTCGTCTCGAAGGAGCTCGTCTGGGACAAAGACAATCCCGACGAGCCGTTCGTCGTCCGCGACTGCTACGAGTTCACCCATTCCTGCAACAACTACGCCGCCTGCCGCCGGTATCCGAACCCCCTCGACCCGGAAGCGACGCAGAA
Organism: uncultured Planctomycetota bacterium; assembly: GCA_900321495.1. Taxonomy (GTDB): domain Bacteria; phylum Planctomycetota; class Planctomycetia; order Pirellulales; family Thermoguttaceae; genus RUG695. The sequence goes on along the minus strand of ONWH01000004.1, from coordinate 1,788 downwards.
GTTTCTCGAAGTGACCCACGCCCGCTACAAAAAGGAGATGGGGGACGACCTCTACAACAAGGTCGAAGCGTTCTTTACCGACGAGCCGTCGATGATGGCGGCCAACCTGGGTCAAATTCCGGAAGACGCGCGGAAACACGTCGTAACCATCGACCCGATCGACCCGGACAAGAAGAATCTGCCGATGCTCCCCTGGTGTTCCGACCTGGAAGAAAAATACAGAGCGCGTTACGGCGAAGAACTCCGTCCCCATTTCACTTCCCTCTTCACCGGCGACTCCGACGCCGATAAGCAGATCCGTGCCCGTTACTGGCGTCTGATCGAAGACCTCTATGCCGAGCGGTATTTCGAGGCAATCCGCTCGTGGTGCCATGCCGCGGGGAAGCCGCTCTCGTCGGGCCACACTCTCCACGAAGAGACGCTCAACGGCCATGTGCCGTTGGACGGCAACAAGATGCGGACACTCAAATCACTCGATCTGCCGGGGCTCGACAATCTGAACTCCGATCCGGCGTCCTCGGCTTACAGCGCCTGGCTCGCCCCGGCGTTTGCCTGTTCGGCGGCCCAGATCATCGGCTCGCGCCGCGTGATGAACGAAATGAGCGATCACGGCCAGGTCAACGGAGGCGACCGCCTTCCGGCTCCCCTCGATTGGATGCAGGCCTCGGCGGCCTGGCAGATGGCGTGGGGAGTGACCGACTTCAATCTCTACTACGGAATCAATTACGGCGAAAAGGCCCCCTACCGAAACGAAAAGTCGCACCACGCCTACTGCGATTTCGTCGGACGGATCAACGCGATTCTCCTCCCCGCCCGGCCGGTCCGTCCCGTCCTCCTCTACTACCCGATCGAAACGATGCAGCGGGAATTCAAGCCGGTTGCCGAGTGCGTCAACAACGCGCCGCAGTCCGACGCGATGACCCGCGCGGTCCGTTCGTTCGTCGGCATCGGGACCGCGCTCACCCGCGCTCAGATCCCCTTCACCGTCATCGACGGCGAATCGATCGCCGAACTCTCCGAAGAAAGGCTCCGCGACTGGAACGCGGTGATCGTTCCGGATTCCGCCGACCCGCCGACGGAGGTTCTCGACCGCCTGGCCCGTGCGTGGAATGTTTCGAAGAACTCGGATCGGTTCCTTTACGCCGGCGGCGATACCGCGCTGGATGAACCCGAGGCGGTTTCCGCAGCCCTCGGCGCAGCCGCCCGGCCGCGCCTGGTCTGCGAGCCCCGCTTCGACTATCTCGCTCAGGGGACCTTCGAACGGGACGGAAAACTGATCGTTCTTCTGACCAATACATGGGGCGATCCGTGGGAAGGAAACGTCCGTCTGGCGTGCGGCACGGCAATCTCCCCCGCCCCCTGGGGAACCCTCAATCCGCAGACCGGCGAGGTCGGCTCGCTCGAACAGAGCGGCGGAGAGGCCCGTCTCCGGCTCGACGCGCGGCAGACGCTCCTGCTGGTCATTCCGCTTGAACAGTAACCCCCATTCATTCCGCAGACAGATTCAGAAAGGCAAAGATGCTGAAAAAAGGTTTCTGGCTTACATTCTTCCTGGCGGCCGTTTCGTTCGCCGCCGCTGCCGCCGAGCTTCCCCCAACCGCGGTCCCCGAAAACCGGGACTGCGACCTGTTCCGGCACCAGGTCGCCGAAATCGAAAAGGGGAACACCGATCTGCTCTGGGTCGGCGACTCGATCACCGACTTCTGGGACAACGCCGGTATCGACGTCTGGAACCGGTATTACGTTGACAAGGGACGCAACCCGCTCAACTTCGGAATCAGCGGCGAC
>ONWH01000261.1 GCA_900321495.1 uncultured Planctomycetota bacterium | reverse complement strand
GCTCGTTGCGCGGATCGACGACGGGATCGGCGAGGCGTTTTCCGAAGACGGCGGCAAAACGTGGACCGAAATGACGAAGACCGCGTATAAACAGTCGTCGTCGCGGACGCAGACGCGCCGGCTCGCCTCCGGCAATATCCTCTTCATAAAGAACGGCCCGATCGAGGGTGTTGACGGCAAAGACGTCGGCCGCTCCCGGATCATGGCGTTCCTTTCCGGGGACGACGGCAAAACGTGGACCGGCGGCCTCATGCTCGACCCGCGCGAGAACGTCTCGTATCCCGATTTCGGCCAGTCGGAAGACGGCGCGATTTACGCGGTGTGGGACCACGACCGCGGCGGGGCCGGCGAAATCATGTTCGCGCGGTTCACCGAAGAGGATGTCCGCGCGGGAAAACTCGTTTCCGAAAAGGCGCTTCCTGCCAGGGCGGTCAACCGGCTCGAAAAGTGAGGCGGCGCGCAGAAAGGGCGGCAGCGTTCCGGACGGGCTCTCTCCCGGAAAAGGGGGCTCACGCCGCAAGCCTTTCTTATCGTTCGCACCGCGCAAAACGGCGTGTAAGCGGGCGACTTTTTGATTATTCATGAAAGCTGCCCCTCAATCTGCGGGTAACAGTGTTTGACACACAACATTTTGCGAAATCAACGGAAAATGAAGATGAAACACACCTTGTTTGGACTGCTTGTCCTTGCCGCCGGCTTTTTAGCCGCGGCGGTTTCCGCCGGCGGCGACGGGCCGGGAAATGCCGATCCCGGTGCGCTGACGCCGACGGTCCACAAACCGGTTCCGGAAGAGTGGAACGAAAAAAACCGCGCATGGCAGGGAATTCCGAGCATTGAGGCCACCTCGAACGAGCGCGTCTGGATCGTCTGGTATTCCGGAGGCAGAGACGAAGGTCCGTATAACTATCTCCTGATGGCCACCAGCGGCGATGGGGGGCTGACCTGGGGAAAGCCGTTCATGGCGCTTGACCGGGACGATGAAATCCGCCTTTTCGATCCCGCGCTCTGGCGCGGTCCGGACGGCCGACTCCGGCTCTTCTGGGCGCAGGGCGAAAGCACGTTCAGGTCGGGTGCTTCGGCCCGGGAAAAGGAATGGGACGGACGGGTCGGCGTCTGGGAGATGCGGACCGGCAATCCCGAAGCGGGCGAGAGCGCCGCGTGGTCGGCGCCGCGGCGGCTCTGCGACGGCGTGATGATGAACAAGCCGCTCGTCGACGGAAAGGGCCGCTGGCTCTATCCCTCGGCGCTGTGGCATTACGGCGAGGCGAAACACGCTCTCCCGGCGGAGATGCACGGAGCCAATGTGTATGTCTCGGACGACGGGGGAGAAACGCTCCGCTATCTGGGAGGGACCGACCGCGGGGGGCTTGCGACACACGCCAACGAGCACAATCTGATCGAGCTCGCCGGCGGGCGGCTCTGGCTCCTTTCGCGGATCGATACGGGCATCGGCGAGGCGTTTTCCGAAGACGGCGGCAAAACGTGGACCGAAATGACGAAGACTCCGTACAAACAGTCGTCGTCGCGGACGCAGACGCGCCGGCTGATTTCGGGAAACCTGCTCTTTTTGAAGAACGGGCCGATCGAAGGGCGGAACGGAAAAGACGTCGGCCGGAGCGAGATTACGGCGTTCCTTTCGGAAGACGAGGGAAAGACGTGGACCGGGGGCCTGGTTCTCGACCCGCGGGAGAATGTCTCCTATCCCGATTTCGGGCAGACGGCCGACGGCGTGATTTACGCGGTGTGGGACCATGACCGCTACGGAACCGGCGAAATCATGTTCGCGCGGTTCACCGAAGACGACGTCCGCGCCGGAAAGTTCGTTTCCGAAAAGGCCCTCCCCGCCAGAATCGCGAACCGGCTGGAGAAATGAGGCGGCGGGACACCGGAGGCTGAATCACGCGGAAACCGGCGTCGGAGGTTCCCCCCTCCCCCGCCGCTGCGGAAGGCAAAGCAGAACGGCGCCGGCGGCCAGCTCGGCGAGAATTGAAACCACGCGCTGGGCGATCGAGACGACCAGCGCGAGCGCCGCCGCGTCGAGCGTGATCCGCGCGTTTTCGGGATAGAGGAGAATCGCCGAGAAATAAGGGACCATCAGCGCGGCGAGGATCGCCTCACGGACGCCGAGCCCGCCGGGAGAGACCGGAACGGCGAATCCCAGAACCATCGCCATGGCAGTCGCCGCGATGAAGCGGACCGCGTGCTCGGCGAGCGGGCCGGTCTCGATGCCGAGTCCGCGCACCGTCGCCCAGACGAAAAGGCCGAACCCGGTCCAGAGAAGGGTCATGAGCGCCAGGCCGGCCGGAAAGAGCTTCCAGGAGAGACGGTCCAGCTTCTCCCGGACGGCGGGATCGTCCTTTCCGATGCGGAACAGACGCAGTACGCGCCGGAAGACGGGCGGGAGGAGCGGAATGCCCGAAGCCGCCATCACGCCGAGCGCCAGGAGGGAGAGCTTCCAGTGCTCGCCGTATTTCACCAGAACCAGAAGCGCCGAGATGAACGCGCCGACCGCCATCATCGTCAGGGTTTCGTAGAAGACGCCCGCCGCGGCGAGCGAGGCTTTCACGCGCGGTCCGCGGACCAGCGCCGACCGGATGACGACGACCATCGCCTTGCCGGGGACGTATTTCCCAAGCTGGCTCAGATAGTATGACCTGACCGACTGAAAGAAGGACGGCTTCTGGCCGAACGAAAGCAGAACACAGTGCCAGAAGCAGGCGGCGAAGAAGAATCCCGCCAGATAGAGGGCGCCCGCCGCGGCGAGCCATCCGTATTGCAGATTCCATTCATACTGCCGGAACTCGGCGGAGGACCTGGCCAGTTCACGGCCGATGAAAAAGAAGACCAGCAGGGCCAGCGTCCATTTCAGGGCGGCCAGAAGGCGTTTTTTGGCGGCGGGGGTCATCGCGTCCCTTTCACTCCGGCTCGTTCAGCATGCGGTCCAAAAGCTCCATCGGCAGGCCGACCACGTTCGAGGGGCTCCCCGACTTGATCCGCAGCCACTCAATTCCGTCCTGATAGCCGAACGCGCCGGCTTTCCCCTCCCAGGCGCCGCTCTCCAGATACATTTCGACCGTTTCGGAATCGAGGCGGTCCATCACCAGCGTCGTCGTTTCCGAAGCGGTCCGTTCCCGGCCGGAAGGGAGATCGATGAGCGCCAGACCCGAAATCACGAAATGTTCGGAACCGGAAAGGAGCGAAAGCATCCGCCGCGCATCGGCGCGGCCGGCGGGCTTGCCCAGGATTTCGTACCCGCCCCCGCCGCCGGGAACCGGCACGCACGCGATCGTGTCGCAGCCGATCACCGCCGCCGGGGCGAGCTTCCGCGCCCCGGCGCTTTGCGACACGGCGCGCGCCTTGGCCAGGGCGTTGCGTGTGACAAGTTCCGCCGGCTCGCGGCTGACGCGCGGCGACTCCTCGTGAACCCCCTCGGCGGGGATCACGCAAAACGAGCGCCCCGACTCGGCCAGAAGCGACCGGCGCCGGGGCGACTGGCTGGCAAGGATCAGCGTCTTCAGTCCCATTTCAGAACCGCGCCGGTATCGGCGCTCGTCGCCAGCTTGGTGTATTTCGCCAGGTAGCCCGACTTGTACCGGGGCGGACGCGGCTTGAACGCCTTCTTCCGCCGCTGCATCTCGGCCGCGGAAATCTTCAGGCTGATCTTCCGGTTCGGGATGTCGATCTCGATGATGTCGCCGTCCCGGACGAACGCGATCGGCCCGCCCGCGGCGGCTTCGGGGCTGATATGCCCGATACACGCCCCGGCGGTCCCGCCCGAAAAGCGCCCGTCGGTGATCAGCGCGACCGAGTCGTCCAGCTTCACGCCCTTGATGGCGGCGGTCGGCGCGAGCATCTCCTGCATCCCCGGCCCGCCTTTCGGCCCTTCGTAGCGGATCACGATCACGTCGCCCGCCTTGACCTTGCCGGAGACAATGCCGTTATACGCGTCCGGTTCCGACTCGAAGACGACCGCCGGCCCGGAATGGACCATCATCTGGGGAAGGACGCCCGCCGACTTGACCACCGCGCCCTTCGGCGCCAGATTCCCGTTCAGGACCGCCAGGCCGCCCTTTTGGCTGTACGCGTTGGCGCAGGTGCGGATGCAGTCTTTCGGATCGAACTTCAGCGGAACGTCGGCGGCCGTCTTGTATTTCTTCGGCACGGTCATTCCCTGGTTCGTGCGCTTGCCGCCGGGGGTCACCGCGTAGAGCTCCTTCGCGCGGTTCAGGCACTTGCGGCTGCGCAGGTCGTACTCGTCGATGTTCTGGCCGAGCGTCTTGCCGGTCACCGTCGGAGCGTCCGTGTTCAACAGGCCCGGCCGGCCGCGGCGGATTTCGCCCAGAATGGTGTGGATCCCGCCGGCGTTATGGACGTCTTCGATGTGATACGCGCAGCTGGGCGAGACCTTGCAGATGTGCGGGGTCTTTTCGCTCAGCTCGTCGAACCGGTTCAGGTTGTATTTCAGGCCCGCCTCGGTGGCGATCGCCAGCAGGTGCAGAATCGTGTTCGTCGAGCCGCCCATCGCCATATCGAGAACCATCGCGTTGTCGACCGATTCTTTGGTGATGATCTCGCTCGGCAGGATCGGGAAGTTCAGGTCGAGCGTGCGGGTCCGTTTTTTGGCCTTGCCGTTCTTGTCAATGTATTTCTCGACGACCTTCGGCGCCTCGGTCAGAAGCCCGGCGGCGATTTTTTCCTTCGCGTCCTGGATCCGGACCATTTCAACGATCCGTTTGGCGGCGGCGGCATAGAGCTTTTTCCGCTCGCGGCTGGTGGCCAGCAGGGTGCCGTTCGTCGGCAGGGCCATGCCGAGCGTCTCGCAGAGGCAGTTCATGCTGTTGGCGGTGAACATTCCGGAACAGGAGCCGCAGGTCGGACACGATTTTTCTTCCAGGCGGGAGAGTTCGCGCGCCGAGATCTGGCCGTTCTGGCGCGCCGCGGCGGCGGCGAACGTCGAAATCAGGTCGAGCGGATTCCCGGCGGCGTCGTGCCCCGCTTCCATCGGCCCGCCGGAGGCGAAGATGGTCGGAATGTTGCAGCGGACCGCCGCCATCAGCATGCCGGGCACGATCTTGTCGCAGTTCGGAATGCAGATCATGCCGTCGAACTTGTGGGCGGCGATCATCGACTCGACCGCGTCGGCGATGATCTCGCGGCTCGCCAGGGAGTATTTCATTCCGTCATGCCCCATGGCGATTCCGTCGCAGATGCCGATTGTGTTAAAGACGAACGGAACGCCGCCGGCGGCGCGCACCGCCTTCTTCACAAACTCGTTGACCGCGTTCAGGTGAACGTGACCGGGAATGATGTCAACGTGGCTGCCGACAATCGCGATGAACGGTTTTTTCATATCAGCGTCGGAAAGCCCGCAGGCGCGCAGAAGACTGCGGTGCGGAGCGCGGGAATCGCCCTTCTTCACAGAATCGGATCTCATAAAAATGCCTTTCTTTGGTTTGAACTGGAAATGCCGGCGGCATGGGACGCCGCCTCATGAATTATATATCCGCGGCATGAAATTGCAACAGCCCGGCTCAGGCGCCGGAGGGGCCGCGGGCGATGCCATACTGGAAAATTTCCGCCGAAAGCGTATAATGAAACGTCAGCGGAATACGAAACGAAAACGGAAAAAAGGATAAGCCATGCCGCAGGTACGATTCATCTATTTCGATTTGGGCAACGTCCTGCTGAAGTTCAGCGTACGCCGCCTTCTGCACCAGGTTGCCGAACTGGCCGAGGTCCCCGACGCCGACGTCAAGGAGGCGTTCTTCGACGACAAAAAATACATGGCCTACGAAATGGGCCAGATCGACGGGATCGAGTATTTCGCGCACATCTGCCGCCAGCTCGGCAAGACGGTCCCTTCCGAGGAGCTGGTCGCCGCCGCCAGCGACATCTTCTGGGTCAACGAGCCGATCCTCCCCCTTCTGCGCCACCTGGCGGGCCTCCTCTTCCCGCGCGGGCTCCTGTCGAACACCGGCCCGCACCACTGGACGTATATCCAGACGGCGTTCCCCAAAATCCTGGCGCTCATCCCCTCGCACCGGATCGTCAGTTACGCGGTGCACGCGATGAAGCCGTATCCGGAAATCTACAAGATCGCTCTCGACGAGGCGCGCCGGGAGATCCCCGATCTCAGTCCCGAACAGGTCCTTCTGATCGACGATCTCGAAGAGAACGTCAAAGGCGCCGAAGAGTTCGGCTTTCAGGCGGTCCACTATCAGGACGACGCCTCTCTCGAAAGGGAGCTCAGGGCGCGCGGCGTTCCCCTTCCGGAAGAAAGCGCCTCCTGATTCCGCGTTCCCCTGCCGAAGAAAGGCCCCTTTCCGACCGAGAAGATGATGTCATCCGATTCTCCTCCCGCACCCGGCCGAGACGATCTGGCGTTTTCGTATCTCGAGCAGCTCCCGTATGCGCCGTATCCGTTCCAGGAAGAGGCGATCCTCGCCTGGTTCGATTCCGACGACGGGCTGCTGGTCTGCGCGCCGACCGGCATGGGGAAGACGCTCATCGCCGAAGCGGGCCTGTACGAAGCGCTTAAGCTCGGCCGCCGCGCGTATTACACCACGCCGCTGATCGCCCTGACCGAACAGAAGTATCAGGAGATCCGCGCCTCGGCCGAGCGGTGGGGGTTCGGCGCCGACGCGGTCGGCCTGATCACCGGGAACCGGAAAGAGAACCCCGACGCGCCGATTCTGGTGGTCGTCGCCGAAATCCTCTTCAACCGTCTCCTGGGCTCCGACGCCTTCGCCCGCGCGGCGGAAAGTGCCCCCAAAGTCCCGGACGGCGCGCTCGCCCCGTTCGTCTCCGAGACCGCGCTTTCGGAACACCAGTTTCATTTCGACGACGTCTCGGTCGTGGTGATGGACGAGTTCCATCAGTTCTCCGATCCCGAACGGGGAATCGTCTGGGAGTTCACGCTCGGCCTTCTCCCGCCCCATGTGCGCACGCTTCTGATCTCCGCCACGGTCGGCAACGCCTACGAGTTCGTCAGCTGGCTGCGCGCCAACACCGACCGCCGCCTGGCGCTCGTGCGCAGCGACGAGCGGAAAGTCCCGCTCGAATTCCGCTGGATCGGGGACGGGCTCCTTCCGGAGGTGGTCGAACAGATGCACCGCGGCGCCGACGGCCAGCGGACGGTTCCGACCCTGATCTTCTGCTTTAACCGCGACCAGTGCTGGGACACCGCCGAGATCATCAAGGGGAAGAACATCATCGACGCGGCGCGCCAGAAGGAGCTGACCGAGCGGCTGGCGGCCTACGACTGGACGAAGGGGGCGGGCCCGAAACTCCGCCAGCTCCTTCTGCGCGGGATCGGCCTGCATCACGCGGGGATTCTGCCGAAATACCGCCGGATCATCGAGTCGCTCTATCAGGAGCGCCTCCTGTCGGTCGCGGTCTGCACCGAAACGCTGGCGGCGGGGATCAACCTGCCCGCGCGGTCGGTTCTCCTGCCGACGATCATGAAAGGCCCGCCGGGCGACAAGAAGATCATCGACTCCTCGACCGCGCATCAGATCTTCGGCCGCGCCGGCCGGCCGCAATACGACGACCGCGGTTTCGTCCTGGCGCTGGCGCACCCCGACGACGTCAAGATCGCCCGCGCGCGCGAAAAGTACGACCTCATCCCCGAAGACACCAAAGACCCGAAACTGCGGGAGGCGAAAAAGAAGCTCAAGAAAAAGATTCCGTCCCGCAACCCGAACGAGCAGTACTGGACCGAGGCGCAGTTTTACAAGCTCCGCGACTCCTCGCCCGGCAGCCTGACCAGCCGCGGCCCGGTTCCGTGGCGGCTTCTGGCGCACATGATCGAATGCGGCGCCGACCTGACGCCGGTCCGCCGGCTGGTCGCGCACCGGCTGATGGGGGCCAAACGGCTGGCGGCGCAGCAGCAGGCGCTCGACGACATGCTCATCACGCTCTGGCGGGGCGGATTCATCCGCCTGGAACCGGACCCGACCCGTTTCGGGGTCGAATCGACCGCGATCGCCGACCGAATCGCGCAGGCGCAGGAGCGGATCGAAAAGGAGAAGGCGCGCCGCGCCAAAGGGTTCGGCAGCGGCATTTTCGACGACGAGGCGCTCGACGGGCTCGATTTCGACTTCGACGACGCGCCGGACGGGTCCGCGCCGGAAGAGCCGGCGCCTTCGGCCGGCGCGCTCCTTCTGGGAAGGGGAAAGAGCCCGGAGCCGCCCAGGGAGATATACAAGGCCGAGCGCGCCTACCCGACCGAATCGCTCAGGCTCCTGACACACATCAAGGGGTTCAACCCGATCTACGGCGCGTTCCTCCTTTCGCACCTGGGGAAAGCCGACCGGGAAGAGCGGATTCAGGCGTTCGAGAGCCTGCTGGAGATGCCGGGAAACGTCGCGCGGCTGGTCCGCGTCCCGCGCTGGGAAGACCTGCCCCCCGGTGCGCTGGCGCGGGGATGGCTCGACGCGCGGCTGCTCGACCTGGGGCTCGCCGCGGCCGACGAACTGGTCCCGAAATCGGAGGAGGAAAAAGAGCGGGAGCGGGAGGAGCGGCGCCGGTTCGGCGGCTGGCTCGAAGAGCGGGTCCATCTCCTTTCGTTCGCCGAAAAGCTCCTGCGCCTTTTCGAGTACGAGTACCCGCTCGTGCCGGTCAAGATCACGCCGGTCTGGTCGGCGGGCGAGGTGATCCTCCGCTACCACGGCGATTTCAATAAATACATCGTCTCGAACTCTCTTCAGAAGCAGGAAGGGATCATCTTCCGCCATCTGCTCCGGCTCATCCTTCTGATCGAGGAGTTCCGGCCGCTCATTCCCGCCGAAACGAACCGTCTCGAATGGGAGAACGAACTGGCCTTCCTTTCCGACGGGCTGACCGCCTGCTGCCGGTCGGTCGATCCGGCGAGCACCGACCAGGCGCTGGCCGACGCCCGGCGGAAAGAGGCCGAATGACCGTGCGGCCGCACGCTGTGTAAAAAGAGGCAAAACGAAAAGCCGCGCCGGGACGCTATGCGGGGATCCCGCTCTGCTCCCGCCGCTGAAACGCCGTGAAGTCGAACGTCCCCTTCCCCTCCCGGAACGAGACGCGGATCTCGCCGAACTGGGTCGCCTGTTCGGCGCAGGCGAATCCGTGGCGGACCAGTTCCAGGAGCGCCAGGAAGGTGCCGATGAAGGTCGCCTTTTTCACCGCCCCGTCGAACAGGCTGCTGAAATCGAGCTCGCGCTCCCGTTTCAGGCGGTTGTATATCCGCTGCATGAAGACCGAGACCGGCGTGTCGTCGTAGACGACCCTATGCTGCATGACCGGCGACTTCTCGCGCAGGATCCGCCCGTACGCGCTGACCAGGTCCCAGATCACGATGTCCTGGATCGGCTCCT
>ONWH01000167.1 GCA_900321495.1 uncultured Planctomycetota bacterium | reverse complement strand
CCCCGATCCGCCCCGCTCTGTCTGTTTGATTCATCCGCGAACTTGCGGGTGAACCTTTTCCGCCCTATTCCCCTTTCGGCTCAATGCCGTACTGTTTGAGCTTTCGGTCGAGAGTGCTCCGGTCGATTCCGAGCGATTTGGCGGATCTTGTTTTGTTCCACTCGTAATGCTCGACGGTCCGGCGGATCAGGTCGCGTTCCATCTCTTCAATCGTTTGGAGCGGCAGAGGGGCCGCGGCGTTTTCGGCGTCGGCGTCTTTTCGGAGCGTATCGGTCGGGGTCGGTATCGCCGAAAGAAGAAGGTCGTCGGGGAGAATCAGCGGCGGGGTGCCGAGAAGAACTGCCCGTTCGATCACGTTTTTCAGCTCCCGCACGTTTCCGGGCCATCGGTAACTGCGCAGCAGTTCGACCGCCCCGTCCGAAAATCCGGTAAACCGCTGTTTCATCTGCTGGGCGAAAAGAGTCAGGAAATGCCCGGCCAGGAGGAGAACGTCGTCCCCCCGCTCGCGCAGCGGGGGGACCGGGATTTCAAGTACATGGAGCCGGAAGAAAAGGTCGCGCCGGAACCGGCCCGCCTCAACTTCCTGTTCCAGATCGCGGTTCGTCGCGGCGATGACCCGTACATCGACCTGAATCGGCCGGTTCCCGCCGACCCGCTCGAACGGCTGTCCTTCGAGTGCCCGGAGGAATTTCGCCTGGAGTCCCGGCTGCATTTCGGCAATCTCGTCGAGGAAGAGGGTCCCCTTGTCCGCCGCCTCGAACTTGCCGATTTTTCGTTCGACCGCGCCGGTAAACGCTCCCTTTTCATGACCGAACAGCTCGCTCTCCAAAAGGGATTCCGACAGTGCCGCGCAGTTCAGGCAGACGAGCGGCTTGTCGCGCCGTGCGCTGCCGAAATGGATCGCGCGCGCGACGAGTTCCTTGCCGACCCCGCTCTCGCCCCGGATCAGTGCGGTCGCTTTGCTTTCGGCGACCCGGCCGATGATCTTCAGCATGTCGAGAATCCTGGGAGATTCTCCGACGATCGTCGAGTCCTGCGCCAGAAGACGGCGGAGCGAACGGTTTTCGTCCCGCTCGCGTGAAAGCCGGCTGGTCAGGTCGTCCCGTTCCGCCTGCCGCGCCGAAGCGGCGATCGTGGCGGGAATCGCCTGCTGCCATTCGAGGGAGTCGGTTCCCGGACGGATCGGGTCGGCGGCGAGCGCGTCGGAATCGGCCAGACAGAAGAGGAGCTGCGTGTGCGCCAGCTGGATGCGGTCGCCGTTGCGGAGGAAAACCGGCTCTTTGACGACCTGCCCGTTGACCGCCGAGCCGTTCCGGCTCTCGTGGTCGGTCAGCTCCCAGTCGTGACTCCGCCGATTGATCGACGCGTGACACCGGCTGCACCCGGCGTCTTTCAGAACCACGGTACAGTCGGGCGAACGGCCGAGTGTCGTCGTCTCGGCGGGACTGAGGAAAAAAACGGTGGAGGGAACCCCGTTGTTTAAAAGAACCAGCGTGGCGGATTCGGACATGCGCGGTCTCTGTCAGTTGAAGTGGAACAGGGTGAGAGATGTCTCGATTTCCCGAATTATAAAGCGCCGCACTTTCGGCGTCAACGGCTGCACAGCGCTGATGCGGACTTTTCGCCGGCGGCATGGGAGTTGAAAATCGGCCCGGATGGTGTATAAAAGTGGGTAAGGAAAAGTGTTTTCCGGAAGGTTCCGAATGGCAGACGATATCTTTGAAACCGAACTGCGAAACGCGTCTCCCCGCGGCGGGTGGGGGCGGCATCGGCTCCTCCTGGCGGTTTCGGGGGGAGCTGACAGCGCCGCGCTCCTCTGCGCGTTCGCGAGGACCGTTCCGCGTGAAAATCTTCTGGCCCTCCATGTGAATCATCAGCTTCGGGGCGCCGAATCGGACGGCGATGCCGCTTTCTGCGTGCGCCTTGCGGAACGGTACAACGTGCCGCTGAAAGTCGAGTCGATCGATCCGGCGGAGATGCGCCTTGCCGCGGCACGGGAAGGAGGGCTTGAAGCGGGCGCCCGCGCGATCCGTTATTCACTCCTTCTGCGCGGCGCCGAATCGTTCGGCGCACGTTACGTTCTGACCGCCCATCATGCCGACGACCAGGTCGAGACGGTCCTCTGCCGGCTTTTTCGGGGGAGCGGGATCGACGGACTCGCCGGAATGAGCCGGTTCCGCCCGCTGAGCGAGGCGGTCGTTCTTGCCAGGCCGTTCCTTTCGCGGACAAGGGATGAACTGACCGCATATCTGAACCGGCTCGGCCAGCCGTGGCGGGTCGACTCGTCGAACGATTCGCCCGATTTTCTCCGGAATCGGATTCGGCATGAACTCGTTCCCCTTCTGCGCGATATGTTCCCCGGCAAGGCGGAAAGCTCGGTTCTGAAACTCGCCTCGCATGCCTCGCGGATGAAGGAGTTCCTGGAAATGCGGCTCGACGAGGCGCTCGGAACGGACGGGGAAGGCTTTTCTGCCGATGCCGCCGGACGCGTGACGCTTACCGCGGAACTCCTCGCGCGGATCGACCCGTTCCTCCTGCCGGTCCTGTTCCGCCGTCTCTGGCGCCGGCAGGGCTGGCCGATGGGAGAAATGGACTCGTCCCGCTGGGAGGCGGTCACCCGAATGGCGCTTGGCGAGGGGGAACGGCGCCGTTTCCTGCCGGGCGGCCTGACCGCTGAACGCAGCGCCGGCGGCCTGCTGATCTTTCCCGCTCCGGCGGGAGAGAAGGGGGAGAATTGAGGGGGAAATCCCGCGTCCGGCATCGGTGGCTCCCCTTGTCGAAAAGGCTTGTCAGGTTAGAATATGACTGTTTAAGCGGTTTTATAGCCGTAAAGCGAGTTTGTCCGTTTGTCTCTTCCGGCTCCGGCCGAGGGGGCAATGTCTACATTTTGTTTGAAGAATGGTGAAGAAATGCCGAAACTGAAGACCCACAAAGGGGCCGCCAAACGTTTCCGCGTTACGAAGAACGGCAAAGTCAAGCACCGTCATTCCGGCACGAGCCATCTGGCTTGGCGTATGACGAGCAAACGCGTTCGTTCTCTCCGCGGGACGGATCCTGCCGCGCCCTGTGAAGAAAAAAGAATCATCCGCGCCCTGGCGATGGGTGGTCGTTGAGTTTCCCTTCGGGGAGTCGTTTCCGGATACGGTTTTCCGGGCGGTCTGACCGCGAAAAAACCGCAGACGGTTTCCCCCTGTTCGCCCGAGACGAGTGCGAAAGGGTCCCAAGCGGAACCGTTCCCCGCAAGACGGGGCGGGCATAAGAACGCCGGTCTTCGGAGTCCGCGGTGTGCGGACCTTCGATTTTGCCTGACCGGGGCCTGCGCCGTAAGTGCCGCGCCGCTGACCTGACGCGGCCGTAACCCGGAAAGATCAAGTACAATGAGAGTAAGAAAAGGCGCCGCTCGCCGGCAAGCTAAAAGACGTCTGTTCAAACAGGCCAAAGGATATCGCGGCGGACGCGCGAAGCTCCTGCGCACCATGAAAGAAACCCTGGTGCGCGCCCAGGCTTTCGCGACCCGTGACCGCCGTGTTCGGAAACGCGATATGCGCAGTCTCTGGATCGTTCGTATCAACGCCGCTGTCCGGATGAACGGACTCCGCTACAGTGAATTTATCAGCGGACTGAAAAAGGCGAATATCGAACTCGACCGCCGCTCGCTCGCCGAAATGGCCGTTTACGATCCCGCCGCGTT
>ONWH01000152.1 GCA_900321495.1 uncultured Planctomycetota bacterium | reverse complement strand
CGGGATACCGTACCGTTCTTGTGACCGATGATATGGAAACCGCCCGGCTCGGAAAAGGACTTTTCGAGAAGGTCGAGCTCTTCTCCCCCGCCAAGGGTATCGCGGAAACCGCCGAACAGAGCGCCGTGTTCCGCGGGCTGAAAGACGCCGCGGACGCCGCGTCGCGTATGGCGCGCGGGAGAGCGCCGTTTTTCCTCTGGATTCACTTAAAGGGGTGGGGCGGCATCTGGGATACTCCGCAGCAGCTGCGGGATGAGGCGCGTGAAGATGATGGCGATCCGCCGCCTTACGGCGGCGCGATTCCTCCCTCGTTTGAAATGCCGCCTGATGCGGATGACGATCCCCTGCATGCAGTTCTTGAGACATACGCCGCCGGTGTCCGGCTATGGGACACGTCGCTGGAATTTTTCCTCGGCATGCTGAACCGGGAGGGGCTGTTTGAACGGACCGCCCTTTTCGTCGGAGGGGCACGCGGTCTTTCGCTCGGCGAGCATCTCCATGTCGGACCCGGAGGGGCCGGAAGTCTCTACTTTGAAGAGATACACGTTCCCCTTTTATACCGTCCGGCCGGTAAGCCGTCCGAGGCGGTCCGGTCATTCGCCCTCTGCGGCCCGGACGACCTGTACCGCACCCTCCTCCGGCTTGCCGGGGGGGAACCGAACGAAAGGACCCTTCTCGATCTCGCTTCGGAAGAGACCGAGTCAATCCGCAGCGGACTGAGCGTCACACAGGCCGACGCCTCTTCGCCCCGGCAGGGGGTGATCACCGACGAATGGTTCCTTCTGCGCGATACCGCATCTGTTCCTCCCCGGCGCGAACTCTATCTGGTTCCCGACGACCGCTGGAATGTCAACGAGGTCGCCGACCGCGCTGGGGAAGAGGTTCTCGACGAGCTCGAAGGGAAAATCGGCTGCGGGGGTTTTGCTTAATTTGTTTATTCCGTTATAATAGGGACGTGTTCCCCTGCTCGGGGAGGTTCCCTGTATTCTAACCGTCAGAGAGCAGTTCAAGTATTAAAAAACAGTCGGAAACCGTTATGACCAGCGAAATGAATCCCGCGGAAAACGCCCCTCAAAACCAGTCTCAGGCCCCCCAGAACGAAGCGACCAAAGAGGCCGAGCCTCTCGCCACATATGAACAGGTGAATGCCGACGCTCCGGTGACGACCGTTAAGATGATCGCCGAACGCCTGGCCAGGAAAAAGGCCGAAAACGCCGCGACCGACGGGACTCAGACCCCGTCGGCTCCTCTGGCCGGCATGCTTCAAGAGACGCGACGGCGTCCCCGGAACGAACGTCCCGCGCGCGGATCCCGCAGCCGCCGTGCAGATGACGATGCCGCCGACGAGACCTCCAAGAAGGAAGACCGTTCGCCCCGCCGTCCGGTCAATACGGTTCCCCTTCCGAACCGCCGTATCAAGACCGACGAGGAAGAGGCCGAACTCGCCGCGTTATTCGACGGACAGCAGATGAGCGATCTGATCGCCGGGACGAACCAGGTCGCCTCGCAGGAGATTTACGAAGAGCATACCAAGGTCTACGCCAAGATCGTTTCGATCCAGAAAGATTTCGCGTTCGTCGATATCGGCGCGCGCGATCAGGGGATGATCCCGCTCAAGCAGTTCACCGAAGAGGAACCGGCCGCGGTCGGCGATGTCGTCGAAGCGGTCGTCGTTCGCTACAATAAAGAGGATGGCCTCTACGATGTTTCTCTCCCCCTGGCCGCCGCCGAAGTCGGCGACTGGTCGAGTATCTCAAAGGGGATGATCGTCAATGTCAAGGTGACCGGCGCAAATACCGGCGGGTTGGAATGTAAAGTCGGAAACCTTCCGGCGTTCCTGCCGATCAGCCAGATCGACATCGTCCGGGTCGAAAATCCCGAACAGTATGTCAACGAGATGTGGCGCTGTGTGATTACCGACGTAAACCCCGCACGCCGCAACATCGTGGTCAGCCGCCGCAAGCTTATTGAACAGGAGAACAAAGCCAAACAGGAAGAACTGATGGCCGAACTCGAGGCCGGACAGGTGCGCGAAGGGGTCGTCCGGAACATGATCGATCAGGGTGTCTTTGTCGAACTGGGCGGAGTGGACGGGTTCATTCCGGTCTCGCAGCTTAGCTGGGGACGCGTCAATCACCCGAAAGACGTTGTGCAGCTCGGCGACCGTATCAAGGTGACGGTCACCCGTGTCGACCGCGAAAAGAACCGGATTTCGCTTTCATTCAAGGACTCGGCCGCCGACCCGTGGAATCAGGTCCATGACAAACTCGCCGTCGGCGACCAGACTCGCGGCAAAGTCACCCGTGTTGCCGATTTCGGCGCTTTCGTTGAGATATTCCCCGGGGTCGAAGGGCTGGTTCATATCAGCGAAATCGCCTACCAGCGGGTTGAAAATGTCGCCGATGCCCTGACGGTTGGGGATTATGTGGACGTCAAGATCCTGGCGATCGATGAAGCGAAACGGAAGATGAGCCTTTCGATCAAGCAGACGTCCGAAGATCCCCGTCCCGCCCGACGTGCCGCGCGCGAAGCGGAACGCCTGGCGAAAATGACCGAGGAGGAGAGACAGGCCGAAGCCGACCGGAAAGAGAAGGAAGAGAAAGAGAACGCCGAGTGGGACGCCAAGATTGAGGAAGCGAAGAAGAAGCTTCCGAAATCGGGACTCAAAGGGGGTGTGGCCTCCCAGGGAGAAGGCGCGAAGTTCGGTCTGAAATGGGGATAATCGCAGTTCGATGAAGATCGGCATTCTCGGCGGAACGTTTGACCCGATCCACTACGCGCATCTCCTCCTGGCCGAATCGGCGCGGGAGACGCTCGGACTGGATCGGGTCATTTTCATTCCCGCAGCGGTTCCGCCGCATAAACAGTCCCGGAAGATCACCGGCGGACGGCTTCGTGCGGCGATGGTTCGCGCGTCGATCGCAGGGTTTCCCGAATATGACATCTCGACGTTCGAAATCGATTCCGGCGGAGTCAGCTATACAGTCGAGACCCTCCGGCACCTGCGTGCGTCCTTTCCGGGGGACCGGCTCTTTCTGATTGTCGGCTCGGACACCCTTTGCGACATTCCGAACTGGTACAGACCGCGCGAAGTCTGCCGCCTGGCATCGATCGCCGCGGCCGAGCGCCCCGGCTGCCCGCCTGCCGACTATTCTCCGCTTGCTCCGGTAGTCGCTCCTTCCCGTCTGGCCCGCTTTTCAAAGCTGGTCATTCCGATGCCCCTGATCGAAATCTCCGCGACCGAAATCCGCCGGCGCGTCGCCCGGGGGGAGAGTATCCGCTTCATGACTCCCGAAAAGGTAGTCGGGCTGATCCGTAAACACAGGCTTTATCTGGAGTAGCCCTTTTTCTCCTTATGCCGAAATGCTCATTTTGTTTTTCATCTGATGGGATTAACATCCTGTCATCCCGTTTTTTGTTATCGTTAAGGGATTATCATAACGGCTGCGGAAGGATACAGGACGGGTTCCTGTGTTCGTTATGATATTCAGTATCGTTTTGTCTGTGTGGTGAGGTGCCGCAAGGTGATATTCACTGATAAAAGCTGATTTCTTACCGGTTGCTTTTGTTTGACGTAGCGGCACTTTACCGTCCGAAAGTCGATGAAGGGATTCGGTCCCTCTTTGTTTCGGCCCGATTTGCGGCGTCCCCTTTGCCATCTTGTGCGGGCGTTCTTCGACGGTTAAAATGGGGTGTTATGCCGGTGATGTCCCTGGTGGCCTCATTGCATTTTTGGTTCTGTCTCCCCTGAATAAAGGAAAATGATCGATGAGAACTTTCCTTCGGTTTGCCGCGATGAGCGTCTCTTTCTTTTTCCTTGCAGTTTCGCTGCAAGGGGCGTCCTGGCAGATTCTTCTGCCGGAACGTCCTTCGCTGACCGAAAGTACCGCGGCGGAAGAATTGCAGCTCCATATCCAAAAGATGACGGGCAGTGAGGTCCCGATTGTCTCGGAACCTCAGGAACTGCCCGCTGATCATATTCTTTCGGTCGGAGATACTCTTTTCGCCCGCTCCCGCGTTGAAAAGGAACATCCGGATCCGTTCAAGTTCGATGAAATTTTTATCCGTGCCGAAGGGTCGAACCTGTTTCTAACGGGGCATGAGCGCCGCGGCGCGCTTTATGCGGTGTACACATTCTTGGAAGATGTCTGCGGATGCCGGTGGTATACCGAAGACGCGGCTGTGATTCCTCAGCGCGAAGATCTTGTTTTTCCGCCGGATCTGGCCGTTTCGTACGTCCCTCAGATGATTTCGAGAGAGATGTATCATAAATTGGCGAGCCCCTGCCTCTTTTCCGCAAGGAATAAGGGGAACGGCAACATCGATGAAGCGCATGGCGGGCGTCTTTCGATTCTTAACTTTGTACACTCTTTTTACTGCTATATTCCCCCGAAAGATTATTTTGACGCGCATCCGGAATGGTTTAGCGAGATTGACGGCGAGCGGACGTGTGATAATGCTCAGCTTTGCTTAACAAACGATGAAATGCGCGAGGAACTGACCCGAAATGTGCTTATACAGCTGCGAGCTCATCCCGAAACCATAATGGTCGATATCAGCCAAAACGACTATTACCGTTTCTGCACATGTCCGAAATGCCGAGCGGTCGACGATGAAGAGGGAAGCCACGCGGGAACGCTGATCCGTTTTCTGAACCGGGTGGCAGCTGATATTGAGAAGGAATTTCCCGGCGTTTTGGTGGAAACCCTCGCATATCAGTATACGCGCAAACCGCCGAAAATCACCCGGCCTCGTCAGAACATTGTAATTCGCCTATGTTCCATCGAGTGTGACTTCGGCCGGCCTCTCGACGACCCGAATGCAGACCCATCGAGCCGGGAGTTTATGAATGATATCGAAGGATGGTCACAAATCGCGCCGCGCCTTTTGGTTTGGGATTATGTGACCAATTACGCGGATTACGTCGGTCCGCATCCGAACTGGCGGGCACTGGGCGAAAATGTCCGCACCTTTGTCAGGCATGGCGCGATTGGCCTGTTTGAGGAGGGGGAAGGGCAGGACTTCTGCGAAATGAAGAATTGGGTTCTTCTGAAACTGATGTGGAATCCCGATCTGAATATCGAGACCCTCATGAAAGATTTTGCCGAAGGGTATTACGGCAAGGAAACCGCGCCCTACATTATGGATTATTGGCGCCTCCTTCATGCGCGGCTCTTGGAAAGCGGAATTAAGCTCGGTTGTTTTGGCGCTCTTTCCGACCAGTGGCTCGACCTTGCGACGCTGAATAAAGCGACCCTTCTGTGGCGGCAGGCCGAGGAAACGTCAAACCGTGTTTACGGGTCCGATTCGCCTCAGACGGCGCGGCTTCGCAAGTCGCGGACGGCGCTCGATTCGGTCTGGCTCACCCGCTACTCCGAACTGAAAAATACCGCTGAACGTGAGAAACTTCCTTTTGAAGGGCCCGCCGATTTTAAAGAAGCTGCACGCGATTTCGCGCGGATTTGTCTTGAATACAAGTACGACGGACCGAATATCGATGTTGTGGGTGAAGCCGGACGCGCGTGGTTCGAAAACCTTGCCGATCGTCAGTAACACCGCGGTTCGTTTCAGCTCCCCTTCCACAGAACGTAGTTTTCAATTTTTCAAACGACAGGGCTGAAACATCACCCTTCCAGGCAAAATCATCCCGGTTTTTTGCTGCCGTTAAATGATTATCATAGTGACTATGGGAGGATACAGGATGGGTTCCCATAGTCGTTGTGGCATTCAGTGCCATTTTGTCCGGACGGTGAAGCGCCGAAGTACCGCAAGGCGGTGTTAAGAGGTGATATTGTCCTGCGTCTGCGCGATTCGGTGTGCGGGATATGCCGGTCTTATGATGTCGGGATTTTGAAGGGGTTGGCAAGCCGGGATCACGTTCACTTTTTAGTGTCAAATCCGCCTGCGTTGTCACTGGGCAGAATCATGCAGACGATGAGATGTTAAACCTTCCCGCAAAAAAAGAGCCGCGGAGAACGACCCCGCGGCTCACGGAAGAAAGATTTCGCTTTTAAAGCGGAGCGACCCGCATCGGACTACTCGGTAAAGGTCGGGCTTTCGGGCAGATTCTCCGGGGTCGGAGCGGTAGCCGGAACAGCGCCGTTGCTTTGGGCCGAATCGGCCGCGGCGGCGGCACAAGCCGGACAGGTCGGTTCGGGAATCGCCGCGTCACCGCAGGTCGGGCAAGTCGGCATTCCGCACGGAGCACAGGCCGTACAGACCGGGCACGGCGCAGTAGCGTCAGCCAGCGCACCGAAGAGACCGGAGACCATGCAGCGGACACCGCGGACAGAACCGCGCAGAACCGTCGCGGTTCCGCAGGCGGCAGCACCGATACTCACCATCGGGCCGGGGGGGCAAACGACGGCGCCTTCACAGGCGGTGCAAGACGGTTGACCGCAGGTGGGGCAGGCCGGTTCGGGAAGGGGAGCCGCGCACGAGGCGCATTCGGGGATCGCCGGAGCACAGGTTACGCACGGGGCGACCGGAAGGACCGGGGCGCACGTGGTGCATTCGGGGATCGCCGGAGCGCAGGACGCGCAGGCGGAAGCCGGAATTTCCGGCGCCGCGCAGCTGCGGCATGCCGCCAGGCTCATCAGTCCCTTGAACAAATCGCGAGGCCGGGGGGCGCAGACTGTGCACGTCTCTTCCACTACCGGGGCGCCGCACGCGGCGCAGGCCGGAGCCGGCGCCGGATCAGCGGTTGCACCCGATTCGGCATTGACGCGCAGGCCCATCAGGGCCGCGGCCGCAAGACCAAGAACTAACAATCGGGATCTCATAAGGTAACACTCCTTCTTACCATGGGGAAAAAATCGAACCCGTTCGACCCGCTCACCTTAAACCGCAGCCCCCA
Organism: uncultured Planctomycetota bacterium; assembly: GCA_900321495.1. GTDB lineage: Bacteria > Planctomycetota > Planctomycetia > Pirellulales > Thermoguttaceae > RUG695. The sequence continues at coordinate 12,637 of ONWH01000152.1, read as the reverse complement.
TTGTCCCCTGCAAAAAACAACGAAAGCGATCATTATTGGTCTTTGAGTGGGGGGAGAGACTCCCCTTTTTCCCACGCTGAACCGGCTGTTCGGCCTCTCCGTGAAGCCGAAATGTCCGTAAAACGGCCGGTTCATTATGGTGTTCTGTCCGTACGAGGGCCTAGAATCCCTCTAATCGGGACAGAACCTGGTTTTGGAAATATCGGAATAACCCCTCCCCCCGCTTGAGAAACGAACGGAAAAAAACAGAAAAGTCCGAAATTTTTACTCGTTCCGGTTCCGCCTGTTAAAAGAGCGAAAAGAGCAAAAATATCCTGCCTGTTCCGATGAAAACGGCCCCATAATTGGTTCAATCGGAGATATCCTGATAAACCGCATTCCCGTTACAACCTGAACTTTTTATCCAACAGGACTGACCCCCCCGGTATTTTCCGTTCGAAAAGAACTTTCCCTCTAATCGCTCATAAAGAACCCCCCTGCGGGGCGATTCTTTTTACGCCTTGGAAGGATGGTACGGCTTGGACGGTTCATCCCGTCAATAGGAAGCCGGGCAAGGCTTGGATTGAATGATTTAATTAGGGATATGAAAAGATCATTACCGATGTTCCGCTCCGCGGCGATTAGCCTTCTTTTGGGGTTTTCTTTTCCCTGGTTCGCCGCAACCGAGACTGTTTCGGCACAGACGGCGCAACCCCGCACTTTCCAGGCGGTTTCCCTTCAGAAACAGGCCGATTCGGATGATACGGTTACCCGTCAGCATACTCTCCTGATTGAACCGAACGACCTGTCCCGCGCGGCGGTTTCCCCCCTTTCGCAGGGAGAAGCCGCCCGTCTCTATAAAAAAGGGGAAGAGCTTTTGACAAACGGCCAATGGCAGGACGCCAAGCTCTATTATGAAAAGGCGCTCAAAAAGTATCCCGAAAATAACGAGCTTCATCACGCCTATCTGTTCAGCCGCGCCCATCTGGAAGTCGAAAACCGTTACCGTGACGCATCGTTCTGTCAGTTTCTCGCCAATACCGATAAAGACGAGGTGCTGGCCCTCTGTGACGATGTCTTGAAGAATATCCAAACCTGGTATGTCGACGCTCCCGATTGGAACACCCTTTTCCAACTCGGGATCGTTTCGTTTAAGATCGCCCTGACCGAGAAGGAATTTCTCCGTCAGAACCGCGTTCCCGTGGAATATGACGCCCGTCTTCCCCAATACGGCGATGCGTTGGTTCAGTATGCCTCACAGTGGAACATCACTTCACGGGAAGAGCTTTTGAACCGAATGCTCCATATTGCCGAGTCGGTTCAGAAGAATGTTCATATTTCCGGAATTTCGGTCCTGATGGAGATTCTCTGCGGGATGGTCAATTCGCTCGACGCCTATTCGGCCTACCTTACCGGAAGCCAGATCAACGACATCTACTCGATGATCGACGGGCATTTCATCGGTCTGGGGGTTTATATTGAGTCGCGCTGGCAGAATGGGGCACTGCAGATATCGAAGGTGATTCCGGGGAGTCCTGCGGCCCGCGCCGGTCTGACCGGCGGTGACCTGATCCTCGAAATCGACGGCCGCGCTGTTACCGACGAGAGTTCCCCCGAAGAGGCAGGCACCCTTCTCCAAGGGCCTGAAGGGACCGAAGTCGTCCTGTTGGTCCAGTCGGCAGATCAGGAGAAACGCCGTGTCAATATCCTGAGGAAGAGTTTCGATATACCGAGCGTCGAGGACGTGAAATACCTTCCGGCTGCAGGTGCGCGGAAAATCGGCTTCTTCAAGATCAACGCGTTCCAGAAAACGACGGTCGACGAAGTCAAAAAGGCGCTCATTCAGTTTGAACGCGGCGGACTCGACTGCCTGATCATCGATCTGCGGAACAATCCCGGCGGTCTCCTCGATAAAGCTGTCGAACTTTCAAACCTGTTCCTCGATCGGGGGATGATCGTGCGCACGAAAGGGCGGTCGACCGACCAGACTGAAACGGCTGACAGTACTGTTTGGTGCCGCGTTCCTATGGTCCTTCTTTTGGATGAAAACAGCGCCAGCGCCGCCGAGATCTTTGCCGGTGCGATCCAGGAAAACGGACGCGGTACCGTTGTCGGGACCCCGAGTTTCGGAAAGGGAACCGTCCAAGTCATCATTCAGTTAGCCAGCTCCCGCAGCGACCGGATGCTTGCCGGACTCCGCCTGACCACCGAAAAATTCTATTCGCCCCGCGGCCGTTCGTACAGCGGTGTCGGCGTGATCCCCGATATCGATGTTACGGGAACCTATTCCGCGGCCCGCCCCGAATCGGCCCGAGCCGTCTCGCTCGAAGACGCCCAAGCCGGAGGTGTCAGTCCTGCCTCGCCGGTAACCGACGTCTTCCTGAGCCGGGCGCTTGAAGAGAGTGAGTCTCTCATTCAGCATCGGCAATCCCTCTGATTTCAATGGCACCACTTCTTGAAGTCCGCGGCCTTTCGTTTCAGTCGATCCTCAGAGGGGTCTCATTTTGTGTTGAAAAGGGGGAATATCTTGCCGTCGTCGGCCAGAACGGCGCCGGGAAAAGCACCCTGCTGCGCTGTCTCGACCGGATTCTTTCCAACTGGACCGGCGAGGTTCTTCTAAGCGGCGTTTCCATCCGGGCCATTCCCCGCAAAGGTCTCGCGCGGAGGATCGCCTATCTGCGGCAGGGAGCGGGACTTGTCCCCGATATTACGGTCCGCCATTTTGTCCTGACAGGCCGCTACCCGCACCGGGGATTCTTCGCACCGATCTCGCGCCGCGATGAGATGATCGCCGAAAACGCCCTTCGCCTGACCGAAACGCTTCCGCTCGCTGATCGGAAACTCGCGGCGCTGAGCGGCGGGGAACAGCAACGGGTTCGGCTGGCGGCGGCGGTGGCCCAGGAGGCGGAAGTGCTCCTTCTCGACGAGCCGACCGTCTATCTCGACTACCGCCGGAGAGACGAGACGAACGCGCTGCTGGATAAAATCCGGCGTGAAACGGGCGCCGCGCTTCTGGAAGTTACCCACGATCTGAACCGCACGCTCGCTTCGGCCGATGCGATACTCGCCTTAAAGGGGGGAGAAGCGCTCTACTGCGGCAAGCCCGCGGGAATGATGACAGGGGAGATGCTTCGGAATGTCTTTGAAACGGAACTCGACGTGGTGACCATCCCCGGCCGGGCAAAACCGCTGGTCATGCCGGGAAGTGTCTCTTAGTTATACAGATTCGAAAAGAGATTTACGATTCGGTGTAGGTGCACGCGAACCGGAACCGGGAGACCAGTTCGCCGCCGGCGGTAATTTTTGCGTTGAGGAAGTAGGCGCGCGCCATTTTTTCGCGCAGGGCGACTTCGCACTCGATCACGTCGCCGGGACCGACGATTTTCTTAAACTTGACCTCGTCGATCCGGCCGACGACCGGCATCAGCTTCTTGTCGGCGTTTTCCGGCTTTTCGGCAACTTCTTTTCCGAACCGGGCAGCGAGGAAGACCGCGCCAGCCTGCATTGCCGCCTCACAGAGGATCACTCCCGGGACGATTGGGTGTTCCGGATAATGCCCCTGGAAGAAAAACTCGTTTTCCTTAAACCGATACGCCGCGACGACCTTCTCATCGGAAAGCTCCCGGATCTCGTCAACGAAAAGGAAGGGAGGGCGGTGGGGAATCAGGTCGAGGATCATTTGTTTGGTGAGTGAAGACATCGCTTATCCCTCTTGGTTCTCGGTTAAGAAAGCCTCGGCATCATTGGCGGCGATCATCCCGTAGTTGACCGCGCCGAGCCAGCCGGACATGATAATCCCGACACTCCCGGCATGGAAGAGTCCGGCGATCTGTTTGTGGAGAGAACGGCTGACCGCCAGTCCTTCGTATTTGGTTCCGAAACTCGCTCCGCCCCAGTGGGCCGTATAGTCCTTAAAGGTCTTCGGCGTTGCCGCCTCAACATAGGCGAGTTTCCCGCGGATATTCGGCACATACTTTTCGAGCGCATCGAGCGTCGTCTCAATCAGGTCGTTCTTTGCCGCCGCATATTCGGCATCGGAAAGGGAGGCCCAGTCATTGTAGTCGGCGTTGGCGCTCGCCACAATATAGTGCCGGTCGGTGCCGGGACGCGTTTTCGGGTAGTAGAACGAATAGGTCCGGCTGGTGATGTGCCGCGACAGGAGAAGCTTGGCGTCGAACTCGGGAGCGACTGAGGTGAAGAGAAGGTCACCGCAGACGTCGGGATCGAGCGTCTCTTCCGGCTTGAGCGCCATATAGACCTGGGTACTCGAATTGTTCAGGCGGACCTTCTGTGCGTCGGCGAGGAATGATTCGGAAAAATTTTCCTTTCCGGCCATATCGTAGATCGTTCCGAGCAGATTCCCATTCGAGAGGACCGCGCGGGAACGGATCGTCTTTCCCAGGAGTGAGGAACGGGGAAAGGACCGCCCGCCGAGTTCCGGCACGTCGACCGCCGGCGGATTCTCCGCGATACGGACTCCCGCTACACGTCCGTCTTCGATCAGAATCCGCTGAGCTGGGGCGCTCGTAGCAATATCGACGCCGTTTTTCTTCATCTCTTCGCGCAGCATCGAGACGAACAGGTCGGTTCCTCCCTGGAAAGTGTAGACCCCCTTCGACATGAAGTTCGAAAAGACGATCCCGTAGGTGAGCGCCGGGTCTTCGAGGGTCGAGCCGTTCGCATAGGTGATCGGTTCCATCAGGAGCCGCACCACATCCGGCCGGTTCGGAAAGAAACGGTCGAACAGCTCGCGGGTGGTCATTTCCTGACTGTCATAGTGGGTCAGGTCGCGCGCGGTATCGAAGAAGGCCTTAACGGTTTCCGCGGGGATCTTGAATCTCTCGATCAGGAGCCGGGTAAAATCGTCCCGGTTGAAGGTCGTCGTCAGGGTGAACTGCGGGTTGTCGAACTTGATCGCCGGCAGCTGCACAATTCGGTCGGCAATCTCTTTGTTCCAGTAGCGGCGGCAGCTCTTGATCATTCCGACCGGGAATCCGTGGAGTGAAATGTCAAAGATGTGCTGATGATTTCCGCGCCAGAACCATGTGGCAAGCCCTCCCAGCTTGTAGTGCCGTTCGACGAGGAGGACTTTCTGACCGTCCCTTGCCAGGACGTTGGCGGCTGTCATGCCCGCCAATCCGCTGCCGATGACGATGATATCGTAGCTGTCGGAGTATCCTGAATCCGCTCCGTTCATAACTTTTTCCTTTTTATTTGGCCAGCAGATAACGGTTGGCGATCGTGATTCCGCTGACAATCGCTCCGACGATTCCGACCATTCCCTGATCGGTTCCGCAGACGTAGAGGTTCCGAAGGGGGGTCAGACCGTCGTATTTCTTTTCGGGAGCGCCGTAGATTGCGCCGGCGTCTTTTCCTGTATAGCGTGTCACGGTCAGCGGTGTAAACATGTCGGTTTCAATGATGTTCCCGCGAAAATCGGGAACGAAACGTACCGCCGAACCGATCAGGCGGTCGTAACAGCGGAGTTTTTCGAGGTGGTAATGTTCCGGATCGAGCTGAGCCCAACGGTCAAAGTTGGCGAGCGCAGTAATGCGGATTTGGCCTTCTCCAAGCGGTTTGCCGTAATCAAAGTTGTTCGGCGAGCAGATCACGCCGCTGCGCAGATCAATCAGTGAATCAGGCTTTTTGTAGGTCATCGACTCGGAATCGTTGAAAAAGAGGATCGTTTTCCGGTGTCCCAGACGTTTCGGGTCGCGGTCCAGGACACTGATCGTCTCGACGAAGGCGAGCCGGCCGGGTGCGACGGCCTTTTCCGACTCTTCCAGGCCGCAGAGACGCATCGTCTCACGCCAGCCGGCCGACGAGAGGAACTGCTTGGCGCGGATCTCCGTTCCGTCTTCGAGGATCAGTTTGGAGGCGCTGCCGCTTTGTGTGACAATCTGTTTGACCGATGTATGCAGGCGGAGTTCGCCCCCCAGAGTCTTGAACTTCTTGAGCAGTCTGGTCAGAATATGCCGAACTCCCTCATACGGCCGGGCGAATCCTTCGAGGAAGATTGAGCGGAACATGATGCGGAACTGCCCGAACTCCATGTCCGACTCACGCGCGCCTCCGTAGAAGAAGATGGGGCAGAAAAGCATATTGACCAGGAGCGGATCCGAGAGAAACGAGCGGACGAACTCTTGTGCCGAACCTCCCGAGGTCCCCAGCCCCAGCTGGTCATAGTCGACCAGCGAGGCGACCATTTTCCGGAATCCGTCGATTTGAGCGGGGAATTTTTCCGCGATCTGCGATTCCAGAAGTTCAAACTGATTCGAGAACTCAAGTGTAACACCGGGGAAGGCGATCCCCGAACCGAGCTGCGGGATCAGACCCAATTCGTCCCACGACAGGCGCAGATGGCGAAGCAGCCGCGAAAGGGGACCGCTTCGCGTTCCTTTTGCGGCATAGTTGGTCATTGCGTGGAGCCCGACGTCGAAGTTCCGTCCCTTCTGCCGATAGAAGGAGTTCAGCCCGCCGGGAACAGTATGCCGTTCCAGAATGCAGACACGCTTATCATACTGGGCCAGCCGGATACCGGCCGCCAGTCCCGACATTCCGGCTCCGATGATGACGGTGTCGTAGATCTTCTCTTCGCCCATACGCCCCTTGCGCGTTATTTGTCGGCCAGAAGGGGTTCCAGGTAGTCGAGGGTCGATTCCATTGAAACCAGGTGCGGATAGTCCTCTTCCGGGATCTGAATCTTGAACCGCTTCCGGAGTTCCAGAACGATATCGAGCATGTCCATACTGTCCATGCTCAGTTGCTCGCGGAACGAGACGTCGTCTTTGAGCTGTGCGTAGTCCTCATCGGGTGCGATGTCCGAAAGGATGTCGATGATAGCTGTTCGGATTTCAGGTTTGGTCATTGTTCTTTCTCTTGTCAGTCTGGCTATGCCTCATACCTTGCCACGATCAGCACCGCATTGATGCCGACCATGCCGAATGAATTGTTCAGAATTACACGGATATCCTTCCCTTCGAGAGGGTTGTTCAGCACGAGTGTCGGGAAGGCGCATTTCGGGTCGAGCTCATCGACGTTGATCGTTGGGTGAACGACGCCGTCTTCGAACGAGGGAAGGTTCCCCGCCAGTTCCAGCACTCCCGCGGCCCCCATGGCGTGACCGATAAAACTTTTTGTATTATTGATATAGGTCGACTCGGTTCCGCCGAAGACGTCACGGACAGCTTCCATTTCGTTGATGTCGCCGCTGACCGTGGCCGTCGCGTGCGTATTGACGATGTCGATATCGGCAGGCGCCAACCCGGCGTTCGCGAGCGCCTTACGCATGCACTCCGCCTGCCGGACGGCGTTCGGCAGGATGAAGTCGGTCGCGTCGCTGTTCATCCCATAACCGATGATCTCGCCGTAGATTCTCGCGCCGCGCGCTTTTGCGTCGGAAAGGCGTTCGAGCGTATAGACCGCTCCTCCTTCCGAAACGACGATTCCGTTCCGTGCGGCATCGAACGGGCGCGAGGCCTTTGCCGGATCGTCATGCCGCGCCAGGGCCCCTTCGGCGGCGAATGCCGCGAAGATGCCGAACGTGTGAATGCTTTCCGAGACACCGCCGGCGAGCGCAAAATCGACTTCTCCCAGACGAAGCTGCTGAACTCCCTGAATCAGGCCTGCGTTCCCCGCGGCGCACGCCGCGCCCAGGGTGTAATGCGGACCGGTGATTTTCATGCTGAGGGTGACTTCTCCCGCCGGGCTGTTGGCGACGGTGCGCGGGTTGTGATGATGCGACCAGAAGGCGCAGTCATAATCGTATTGCTTGATCTGGTAGATTTCGTTTTCGGTTTCGACGTTTCCGTGTTCGGTGATCCCCAGATAGACGCCGACACGGTCTTTGGGAACGGTGTCCCAGTCAACCTGCGAATCGGCAACAGCCTCGTGTGCGCAGTAGACGGCGATGCTCCCGGCGCGGGTGCCGCGGCGCAGTTCCCGGCGCGAGGCGTATTTCAGGTTGTCGAAATGACAGACCCCTGCCAGGGTCTTGCCGAAATAGCGGATCTCATAGGATTCAACGCCGCTTTCCCCGTTGAGCAGGGCTCGGCGGAATTCGGGAAGGCTGTTTCCGTTGGGAGCGGTTAGGCCGATCCCCGTAATGACGATCCGCTCGGCATCAGGACGCTTGGTCATGCTCTTTTCCGTCACGTTCAGCTTTCCCTTTCCGAAGCGTTTTGCGCGGGTGCGGCAGCGTCTTCGATCGAGTCGATATAACGGCGGAGCCGCTCGAGTTCATCCGAGACATTCCGGAGCTTGATCATGTTTTCGACCCGTTTGAGGAGCTCGAGTTTGTGAACCGGCTTGCTCAGGTAGTCGTCGCATCCGGCGGCGACCGCACGTTCGATATCTCCCAGGTCACTCAGCGCGGTCACCATCAGGATCATCACATTCTGCGTTCCTGCCGACTTTTTCAGTTCTTCGCAGACCTCAAAGCCGCTGAGCTTCGGCATCATGATGTCGAGGAGAATGACATCGGGCTGAAATGACGCGACCTTCGCGAGCGTTTCAAGACCATCCGAGGCGAACTCGATCTCGTAGTTCCCGTCGGCGAGGTACGCTTCGAGGAGCTCCTGGTTCACCTGGTTGTCATCGGCGATTAAAATTCGCCCTTTACGGCTTTCAGTCATTGCGCACCTTCACTTTCTGTTGTCGCCGACAGTCATCGCCCTCGGGAACAGCGACCGGGCTCTGCCGGAACCGTCCGGCGGAGCGGCGTTTCTCCGGAGATTCCGCTGCCGACCGCCGTGCCATTATTGCACATTGTTCCGGAACCTCTTCAGTCATCTGCGTTGCCGGATTCCTCACGGTACTTTTTCATAAACGCCTGGAACCGGGCCTCCTGCGCCTTCGAGAGCGCCTCTTCGGCCGTCTTGCGATGTCCGGCCTTGATCGCCAGGGACGAAAGCGCGGTATAGTAGAACGGGTCTTCGGTCTCAAGCTCGCACGCCCGCGAAGCCTCCCGAATCGAGTCGTCGAGCCGGTCCAGCCGCCAGTAAAAGACTGCCAGCCCCAGGTGTGCCAGGGCGTAGTCGGGGTATTCCGCCGTCAGCCGTTCGAGGATCGAGACCGCCCCTTTGAGATCCCCCTTTTCGCGCAGGGCGATCGCCTCGTCGTAACGTGCCTCTTTGGTTTTATCTTCAGGCATTGCGGTTTGAAATCCTTGTCTAAGTCCGGTTGTTCTTGTTGACATGCGTGCCGGAAGCCTCACCGCCGGCCGCAGATTGCGGTCAGAGGGCGCGGCGGACGCGGCGCAGCGGTTTGCCGTAGACCGGCTTTGCCTCTTTCGGTTCCGTCTTTTCGGTTTCGTCGGGCCGGGTGAACGCCTCGAACCCTTCGAGTTCCGTCCGCTGGAGAAGCCGGTTGATCCGCATTTCGATCCGGGTCAGTTCATTCCCCTCTTCGGAGGTCACGAGTGTATAGGCAACCCCCTCCCGTCCCATTCGTCCCGTCCGGCCGACCCGATGGACGTAATCATCGCAGAACTCGGGGATATCGTAATTGATGATATGCGAGATCCCACTCACATCGATTCCCCGCCCGACCACATCGGTCGCGACCAGAATCTTGATCTTCCCGGCGCGGAACGAGCGCATGATGTTATCGCGGCCCGACTGGGGCAGGTCGCCGTGAATCGCCGCGACCGCCCAATCCTTGAACTCGCGCACCAGGCCGCTGCCGAGCCGGTCGACACCCCGTTTCGTCCGGCAGAAGACAATCGCCTGCTGCGGATCTTCGCGACGCAGGAGACGGACAAGCGCCTCAAACTTGCGGTCGCGGTCGACAGTGATGTAATACTGCTCGATCGTGTCGGCGGCGATTTCGTTTTCGCTGAAATCGCACGTTTCCGGCTCGGTCATATAGCGTTGGGCGAGGCGAACAACCTCATCGGCGAGCGTGGCGCTGAAAAGGAGTGTCTGGCGCTGCCGCGGGGTCAGGCGGAGAATTCGTTCGATATCGGGCCGAAACCCGATATCGAGCATCCGGTCCGCTTCGTCCAGAACGACCCACTTGAGGGACGAAAGGCGCAGTGCGCTTCGTTTCGTCAGATCGAGAATCCGTCCGGGGGTTCCGATAACGATATCGACTCCGCCGCGCATCTTTTTGACCTGGTCAGCGATCGGTTTCCCGCCGTAGCAGGCAACGATCGCGATCTCGCGGTTATGCGCCAGTTTCGCGGTTTCATCACGGATCTGCACCGCCAGCTCTCGGGTCGGCACCACAATCAGCGCCACGGGGTCGTCCCCCGGCGGAACGGCCGCGGCGCCGCTGTTGTCCGCCGCGGTCCGCGGATCGATCATTTCAATGATCGGAATCATGAACGCGGCGGTTTTTCCGCTACCGGTCCGTGACTGTCCCATCAGGTCCTTTCCCGCCAGGATCAGCGGGATCGTCCCCGCCTGGATCGGGGTCGGTTTTTCGTAGTGGACCTCTGCGAGCATTGCCGTCATCGCGTCGGAAAGGGTCACGCCGTTCAGGTTCCAGTTCTCTCTCAGCCGGGAGAACGAATCCGGTTCTTCCCACACCGCCGGAGCGGTTGCGTCAAAAGGGAGGGGAGGTTCCTTTGCGGTTCGCGGACGTGATTGTTTCGGTTTTTCTCCTTTCAGAGAATCCTTTTTGCGCGGCGGTTCAGCCTCATCGAGCGGCTCGGTCTTTGCCGGACGCGGTCTCTTCGGCCTTTCCTTTTTCGGAGATTCCTTTTCACGCGGAGGAACGTCCGCGGTACGCGGTTCATCCGCGTCAATCTTTGAGCCGGCGTCTCCGTCCGGCGCGTGCCGGTCAGCGGCGTGTTTGCCGTCCCGGCGCGGCTTGCGGCCGTCGGTGCCGTCTTCCGGGAATTCGATCAGCCGCTGGAGAACATCCAACAGATTTCCCATCAGCGAAAGGCTTGAAAGGAACGTCTCGCGCGTTTCATCGGAAAGACCGGATTTTCCGATCCGATGAAGACCGATCTTCCGAAGTTCGCCGACCAGCTCACGGATCGATTCAATCGGCTCGGTTCCGGAGCGGTCGCAGACAGGGGCGGTCTCTTTGGCGGGTCTGTTCTTTTTCGCCGGAGCGTTTTCCTTTTCGGGGCGAGCGGCTTCAACCGGACCTTTTCCCGCGGGCTTCTCCGCCGCCCGCCGCGGCTCGCGGATATCTTTGGCCGGTTTGTTTTTCTTTGCCGGAGCATTCTTTCGGGCGAGTTCGCGCTGGTCGGCGCGTTCGGCATTCCGGAGAAAAATATCGAACTCGTCGTCGTCACCTTCGAGTTTCCTGCCGTAGCTGGGAATCGTCGGGTCATCGGACGAGTGCTCATCGGCGGGTTTGATCGCATAGGGATCGGCCTCTTCGGCGCCGACAGTCAGGGTCGACTCAATCCGGTCATGCTTACGGCGGTTTTTTTTCTTTTTCGTCGGAACGAGCATGTCTTCCTGCGAGACGTTATCAACTTCGCCCCATTCGAAACGGGGGCCGCCCCGCCGACTGTGTGTTCCCCTCCTCTGAGGGGACTTGCCTGATTTTTTCGGTTCGTCAGATTCTTTTTTCAAAATAATTTTACTTTCCTGTGGTGTTAGAATGTGATCATTGTCCGGAACGCGGAAAGGCGGGACTCAATTTCATCTCCGGTCAGGGTTTCGAGCCGTTCGAGGGAGAATCCTTCGACGTTGAAGCTGGCGACAACCGTTGCGCGGGCCATTGCCGCGATGATCGATTCGGGGTCGCTTTTTCCCTTCGCGGCGAGCGCCCCCATCAGGGCCCCGGCGAACGAATCTCCCGCCCCGGTCGGATCGATGACCTTTTCGGACGGGAACGCCGGGATGAGACGGATCTCCGCCGATGCGCCCTGTGCCTTGGAGATGTAGAACGCGCCGTTCTCTCCCTTCTTGACGATGACGAACGCCGGCCCCATATCGAGAATACGGCGGGCGGCGGTGATAGTGTTCTTTTCGTCCGTCAGCAGACGCGCCTCGGAATCGTTCAGGATCAGGCCGTCGATCTGCCGGAGAAGTTTCCGCAATGGTTCCGGTGTGTTCTGAATGTAAAAGTCCATCGTATCCGCCACGGTCAGCCGCGGTTTCGCCGTCATCTTCGACAGGAGATCGAGATGACTGACCGGGGACCCGTTGGCGAGGAGGACAAACTGGCTGTCGCGATACGGCCCGGGAACGAGGGGACGGTATTCTTCCCCCATCACGTTGAGCCGGATCTCGAGTGTTTCGCGCTCATTGAGGTTCTCAAAATACCTGCCGGTCCAGGAGAGAGTCTGCACTCCGGATCGGACTTCCAACCCCTCGAGATCAATCGCTCTTTTATGAAGCCGTTCAGTATAGGCTTCAGGCCAGTCTTCCCCGACAACGCTTACCAGGCGTGCCGGGGTGAAAAAACTCGCGGCGTAGGCGGCGTAGACACCGCTCCCCCCGATGACCCTGTTACGGGAACCGCACGGAGTTTGAATGGAATCGAACGCAGCCGACCCGATGACCAACAGCGACATGGAATTCCTGCTTCCTGAATCAGGCACGAACCCTTGACCTAAGCGCTCTTTCCGGATCACAGTAGGCGGAAAAAACGGAAAGACGGCTCGTTTGCGCCTGCCGCAGACCGGAAAGAAAAAACCGTCGCTATATTCTACCACGTTCCGGGAAATAATAAAGGGTTCACCCTAATATAT
>ONWH01000166.1 GCA_900321495.1 uncultured Planctomycetota bacterium | reverse complement strand
CGGTTCCTGCGAACCCCTGATCGCGTCTGATCCAAAGAAGAAAACGGAATACGACATTGCAAAAAAGAATGCGGTCCTGGAAGCCGCTCAGAACTGGAACAAATTCTTTGAGGAGCACAAGGTTCCCGAAAAAAACGGGAACCGCAAAGGGCTCGTTTCGCTCGAGGAGGCTCCGAATTTCGCCGACCGCACACCCGAAGAGTGGCAGGAGTTTTTCGGTGTGCCGGTCGATGCGAAAAACCTGAAGGCGGCATACGCCGCGCGGCGCATCAGGGACATTCACAATGCGAAGCCAAAGGCCTCGATCGGCGTTCTGTTCCGCGGGAATGACGACCTCGCAACGCTCGCTTCCCTGCTGAAACAGATGGGAGTGGAGGTGAGCCAGGAGGGGGGAAATCCCCTGGCAACCGCCGCGAGCGTGCGGGCGGTCCTCGCCCTGCTGCGCGTGGCGGATCATCCCGGCGATACCGCCGCGCTGGCGCGCACGGCAACGGTGCCGGAACTTCTCGGCGCGGTTCCCGAGGATATCCGGCCGGATTTCGAACGGTTCGCCGAAGGGCGCAAATACCTCGCCGCGGCGGGCGAAGCTCTTTCGTCCTGGGCCCGCGGCCAGGTCATGACTCTGGGACTGGGCGGTTTTGTCCGCACGCTCGCCAACCGGATCCTCCCCATCTGCGATACGCGCGAAGCGGAAAAGCTCGGCGCTTTTGTCAAGACCGCGTTCCGGTTCGAGGAGGAACAGGCGGCGGCGGGACGGCTCGACAGCTTCATCAGCCTGACCGAAACGAAGGACGTCTCCCTGCCGGGCGACTCGAACGTCCACCTTGTGACGATCCACAAATCCAAGGGGCTTGAATACGATGTGGTCGTTCTCCCCGAACTCGAACCAACGCTGACCGGCTCGCATACGCCCGAGGTCGTCGCCCACCGACCGGGACCGACCGATGCGCCCGACACGGTCTTCCGATATCGAAATAAGAAGATCTTTTCCTTCCTGGCTCCGGATTTCCCGATTGCCGTCGATACGTATTTCGACCGATGGAAGGCCGACGCGAACGAGTCGCTCAATATCCTCTATGTGGCCATGACGCGCGCCAAGCACGAACTGCTGATGATTACGGATGCACGCAAGGTCGATAAAAACGGAAATAAGGGAGCGTTCTCCGCCCAGTCGTTCCAGGACATCATCCGCGCCCAGCTCGACATCATCCGCGCCCAGCTCGAATCGAAGGGGGATTCCGGGCCCGAGCCGCCGTTGAATATCGGCGAAAACGTCTTTTACCGGATCGGCAATCCCGACTGGTACACTTTGGAATTCGGTTCCGGCGCGGATACCAAAGAGGCGGCCCCGCCGCGCGCCGCGGTCAAGCCGTTCACCCCGTGCGCCATGCCGCAGGCCGGAACGGCGGGCTCCCGGGCGCCGTCACACAAAGATTTTCACCGGGTCTGGGTTCCCGCGGCGGTGAAAGAGCGGGGGCTGGTCATTCACGCCTGTTTCGAGCAGATCGAGTGGCTCGAATCCCCCCTTTCCGACGAAGAGTTCGAAAAGATCAGATGCGCGGTCCGCCGGGAGCTCTTCACGGGGAAACCGCTCCCCGCGAACTTTGACACCTATCTGGAGGGGTTCCGCCGTCTCTGCGGCGAGCCGCAGGTTCTCGAGTCCCTTTCGGCCGCGTATTACGCGAAGAACTATCCCGGCCTGACGCCGCGCGTCTTTCGCGAACGCCCCTACCTGACGCCCCTGCGGGGGCCGGGCCGGAAGAAGGGGGTCATCGACCGCCTGGTGATCCTCTTCGACGGCGAAAACGCCGCCGCCGCCGATATCATCGACTTCAAAAGCGATATCGAGGTCCACCGGGGAATCGACCGGGACGAGTATGTCCGCCGCATGGGGTATGACCGTCAGCTTGCCGAATACCGGAAGTATATCCGGACGGCGTTCAGTCTTGACGATGACCGCGTTGCAACCCGCCTCTTCTTCTACGGATGCGATGACGAGGGAAAAGCCCGCACCCTTCCCCCCTGCGATGTCGCCCGCCCGTAACGGACGGTTCCTGAAAAAACAGCGGCCTTCCGTGTTTCGGAAGGCCGCTGTTTTTGTGTCTTGCACCGTGCCGGCGCGTCTCAGCCGATCGCCTTGACGATTCCGGCGAACGATTTCGCCGCGGGAGTCTCGGAATTGACGCGGGCGAACGGATTCCCCGCATCGCCGCCGGTACTCACCGCCGGGTCGATCGGGATCTTGCCCAGAAGGGGAAGACCGTACCGTTCGGCAAGCTTCTCGCCCGCGTTCCCGGCGAAGATTTCGGTCACCTCGCCGCAGTGCGGACAGACGAACCCGCTCATGTTTTCGACGATTCCCAGAATGTTCAAGTCGAGCTGCCTGCAGAAGCTGATCGACTTGCGCACGTCGGCCGCCGAAACCTCCTGCGGAGTGGTGACGATCACCGCTCCGGCGTCTTTTAAAATCTGGCAGACGGTCAGCGGCTCGTCCCCCGTTCCCGGCGGCGTGTCGACCACCAGGTAGTCAAGGTCGCCCCAATCGACGTCGGAAAGGAACTGGCGGATCACGCCCAGCTTGACCGGGCCGCGCCAGATGACCGCGTCGTCGGGATTCTGAAGGAGAAACGCCAGTGAAACGACTTTCAGCGTACCGATTTCGATCGGAATGATCTTCTCTCCGTCGCTCGAAAGCGTCAT
>ONWH01000197.1 GCA_900321495.1 uncultured Planctomycetota bacterium | reverse complement strand
GGAGCGCGTCGTAGACGCGGTCCGAACCGGCGAGCGAACCGGTGTGGCTGCTGACCGCTTTCGCCCCTTCGGCGCTGCGGCCCGATTTCAGGCAGAGGATCGGCTTTTTCTTTTCGAAGACGATCTTGCGGGCGATCTCGGTGAACTTGGCGCCGTCGCCGATATCTTCCAGGTAGAGGGCGATGACGCTCGTCTTCGGGTCGTCGGCGAGGTATTCGAGAAGGTCGACCTCTTTGACGTCGGCTTTGTTCCCGAAGCTGACGAACTTGCTGAACCCGATCTTCCGGGCGACGGCGAAGTCAAGAACCGAGGTGCAGAGCGCGCCGGACTGCGAAATGAAGGCGAGCGAACCGGCCAGACCGAGTTTGCTGGCGAAACTGGCGTTCATGGCGACGCCCGGTTCGGGGTTGATGATCCCCAGGCAGTTCGGGCCGATGAGCGGGATTCCCGCTTCCTGAACGGCGGCGGCGAGCTCTTTTTCCATGGCGGCGCCCTCTTTACCGGTTTCTTTGAACCCGGCCGAGATGACGACGATCCCCTTGACGTTCTTCGCCTTGCACTGTTCGACCACACCGATCACCGCCTTGGCGGGGATGCAGACGACGACCAGATCGACGTCGGTCGGCACGTCGGTCAGATTGGCGTAGGCCTGGCGGCCTTCAATTTCGCCCCCTTTCGGGTTGATCGGGTAGATCGTCCCGGAATAGGCGGAAACCAGGTTCTTGACCACGTCGTTCCCAACGCTGCCGGCACGGGCCGAAGCGCCGATTACGGCTACGGATTTCGGATAGAACATCGCGTTGATCTTTTCAAGTCTCTCGGACACGTCATCGCTCCTTTCAAATGGATTTAGTCTCTTCGGTCGATCAGCCTTTCCGAAACCTCCGGCTGCGGATTCGGCGAATCGGAAGTAAAAATACCCCCTCATTTTATCGCAACAGGGATTTCATTCAATATCTTCCGGTGGAATCTTCTCTGAAAATTCACGTTCCGCGCCGTTAGCCGACCAGATCGACCGCCGCCCAGAGACTCGGGTCTTCGGTGACCGGGAAATAGTCGGGAAGCTGCTGGGCGAGCCAGCCGAACTCGTTGTCGAACAGGACATACGAAAGGCCGATCCGCGTATGTTCCGCCGGGTCGTAGCCGGTAAGGGTGTCTCCGGGAATGAAGACCGAAAGGGACCAGCCGTCTTTGCGGGCGGCGTAGGCGGTTTCGAACCGGGTAACGTCGACCGGGTTCGGGTGCGCCTTGGCGCGGTGGATCGGAAGCCAGACCGCGCCCGGTGCCGCGCCGGGCGCGGAGTTTTCCGGGTCGGCCGGCGTAAAGAGGAGCCGGTGACAGAACTTGGTGGCGCGGTGGATGACCCGTACATCGCGCGTGTCGAGCATGAGCGAAAAGGAGTCGCTCGTCTCGAGCTGCTGCGGCGTGACGGTGACAGGACGGTTCTTTCCCCGCAAGATGACCGTGAGGAAGAGTCCGTCGGCGCGCCAGCCGAACCGGACGTGAAAGTCGGCGGTTCCCGCCGGACGCGCCGCATCGGTCCGCGCGCCGCGCCGTGGTGACGGAGACTGATGCGGGGCGAAGTTCCCCAGAGCGGGGAGCTCGTATTTCTCGCTCAGGAACTCGGGCGTCAGTTTTGCCCGTCCCGCGGGTACCGATTTCGCCTCGAGCCGGAGAGAAAAGAGGAAATAGGGGGGAAATGTCGACATTGAATGCTCCTCATTGACCGGTCACGTTTCGTAGACCTGCCGCCGGGCCTCAAACAGGGTGACCCCGACGGAAACCGAAAGGTTCAGACATCGGATTCCCGGCTGGATCGGAATCTTCAGACAGCGGTCGGCGTAAGTTTCGGTGAGTTCGCCCGGCAGACCCGTTGATTCGGCGCCGAAGACGAAGACGTCGCCCCGGCGCAGTTTGGTCTGCGTGTAATCAGCCGCGCCACGTTTGGTCATGAACCAGAATCGGCCGGGCAGACCGCGGGCCGCGGCTGGCGAGGGGGTTATGTGATTCTCTTCGGCGATCCGTCCGAGCAGGTGGTTCCAGTCGTCGACGATCTCCCAGTTAAGGTTCGGCCAGTAGTCGAGCCCGGCCCGTTTGAGCCGGCGCTGGTCGATCTGAAAGCCGAGCGGCCGGACCAGCCAGAGCTTGGCGCCGACCCCGACGCAGGTGCGGCCGATCGCGCCGGTATTCTCCGGAATTTCCGGCTGGTAGAGTACCACATGAAAGAAGTAAGGGAGGTTTTCCATCATTGTTCTTCAACGGTTATCCGAGTGTGAATCGGGTGACGTCAATTTTCGGCAGATCGACGCAGACGGCGCCCGGTGTCTGGCTCCGTCGCTGGAGCGCGCCGGGATTCAGCAGAATCGTGTCGCCGTGCATCGAAAACTCATAGCGGTGTGTGTGGCCGCAGCAGATCAGGTCCCAGCTGCCGCTGTTTAGCTCCTGTAAAAGGCGCGTCCGGTTCTGCCCGTGCAGGAAGGCGATGTTCTTTCCGCAGAGCCGGAGCGAGCCGAAATCGCCGTGGAGCGTCCCTCCGTACTTTTCGACCGCCTGCTCGATCGAAAGACGGACGCACGAGTCGCAGTTGCCATAGACGAAATCGGTCGGGATCTCCCGAAAGAGGGAGACGTTTTCCGGCACACACAGATCGCCGCAGTGAAGAATCCGCGTCACGCCGAGTTCCTTGAATATTTCCATCGCCTGCCGGATCAGGCGCTCCTCGCCGTGCGTGTCGCTGATCACTCCGATGCGCGCCATTTCACCACCTTTTCCGCGGCCTCCTCGCCTGTATGAATGCAGTTCGGCAGACCGACTCCGGTAAAGGAGTTGCCGCAGAGGGCCAGAGCCGGTTCGCTTTCAAGCGCCCTGTTCAGGCGCGCCAGACGGTCCAAATGCCCGATGTGGTACTGCGGCATCCCGCGCGGCCATTTCGAGATTTCGACGTCGGCCGGTTCCCCTTCGGCGCCCAGGAGGGGCCGTATTTCGGACAGGACGCGCGCCAGGAGGGGGTCGTCGGGCATTTCGGCCAGCTCGGGCGCCCGCGCGCCGCCGACGAAGATTCTCAGAAGCGTATAGCCCGCCGGCGCGCGGTGCGGGTACTTGTGGCTGCTGAAACTCCCGGCGATGATCGAGCCTCCCTCTTTCGTCGGGACGACGAATCCCATCCCCTTGAACGGGCGGCGGATCTGCCCGTCCCGAAAGGCGAGCGAAACGACCGCGCAGCCGGTCTGCTCAATGCTGTTGTAATACATCGCCGCTTCCGGGAACGATTCGGCAAAGAGCGCGCCGGCGACCGGCGAGGGGAGCGCGCAGATCAGCGCGTCGGCCTCTTCGGCGGTTCCGTCAGCCGCTGTTACACGCCAGCGGGAGGGGCCGCCTTCGGCCGGCACGCGGTCGGCGCGAACGGCGGTGCGGTTGTATCGAATCACGCCTTCGCCGATCGCTTCGGCACACTTGGCGGCCAGGTGCGAGAGCCCTTCCCGGAGCGTGACGAACATGCTGTAGCGCGCGCCGGACTCCTCTTCCCGTTTCGCCCGCCGCGCCGCCTTCTGCGTTTTGGTCATGGCAAGGATGAGCGACCGGTCTTTCTTTTCCATTTCGCGGAACCGGGGGAGCGTCGCCAGAAGGCTGATCTTTTCGGCGTCCCCGGCGTAGATCCCGCTCAGGAGCGGTTCGACGATCCGGTCGAAAACTTCGCGTCCCAGCCGCCGCCGCGCGAACTGGGCGATCGACTCGTCCCGCTCGCCGGTCAGGCGGGGGAGGAAGAGTTCCAGCCCGGCACGCGCCTTTCCCAGCGGGCTTAAAAGAGGGGTGGTGACCATCGGCCAGAGCCGGGTCGGGGCAAGCATCATGAACCCGTCCGGCAGAGGGTAGAGCCTTCCCCGGCGGGCGACGTAGGTGCGCCGGTCGCGGTTGTTCGTTCGAACCAGATGGTCGGTCAGCCCCAGTTTTGCGCAGAGGCTGAGTCCCCACGGGACGAAAGTGATGAAGTTGTCGGTGCTCTGTTCAAACTGGAAGCCGCCGCGTTCGACCGTATGGAGAACTCCTCCGGGACGGTCCGACTTCTCCCAGAGACTGACGCGTGCCGCCGGATCGAGTTCCCGAAGCCGAAGCGCCGCCGCCAGACCGCTGATCCCCGCGCCCAGGACGAGATATTTCGATTGCATCTTGTGCCTAGCTGAGAGGGGTGACCCCTTTTTTCAGAATGATGTTCCCGTAGATCGCCGTCTCGCCGGTCAGGAGGACGCAATACGCCTCTTTGGCGCGTTCGTAGAAAGCGAACCGTTCGATCCGGGCAATTTTCGGGGTTTTCGGCGCGTGGCGGTCGATCACTTCACGGTATCGGACCTCGACGTTCGGATCGAAAGTGTCGCCCGGAACCGGCTGCATCATGATGACCGGCGATTCGACATAGGCGTCGAGTTCAAAGAGGGGGAGGATTCCGTCCAGCAGCTGGGTGACCGTCAGACCGTCGGCGCGCAGAACGCGCTTGTTCAGGGTATGCGCCGGAAAATGGGCGTCGGAAAGGACGATTTCGTCTCCATGCCCCATACGGCAGAGTTCCGCCAGGAGTTCCGGGGAGAGGAGGGGTGAGATTCCTTTGAGCATAACTGTTCCTTTCTCAAAAAGGTTCGGATGAAACCACCTCTCAACATTTTACCACACCGGCGGAATGAGCGCCACCCGCCGCGGCCGGCCCGTCATAACCGGAACAGCCTGCGGAATCGGAAAAACCGGTTCGACCTTAACCGCCGGCGGGAGGGCATCCGATAATCGGAAGGGGATTGTCCCTTTCAGGTTAGAAGCGGAAAGAATGGAAAACGGCGTTCAGGAGAGTCAGATGCGCGAAACCCGCGCCGCGGGGGAATCTCCCGCGGACGGGGGCGGGGTACGGGTCGATCAGGCGGAACTCGCCACCCGTCCGCTGTCGCAGTTTATCCTTTCGAAAGAGTACGCCGGGGTGAGTGCGAATCCGGAACTGATCCGTCCGGTCACTCTGGTCACCGCTCCCCGTCCGGCCTCAGGGCGGCAGAGCGCGGCGCCGCCGGTTGCGCCCGCTCCTTTCCGGCGGATCGAATACCCCTTCTACGACAGCGATGACGCGCCGGTTCCCGTGCCGGAACCGGCGCGGGATGCGGCGGGCGAAATGCCGGAGCCGTCCGCCGAACCGATGCCGGTCGGATCGGAGAGCGGCGCCGGGCCGGAAGTTCTGGACCTTACCCCCGACCGCCCCGTTGCCCCTCCGCGGCCGAGTGCGCCGGCCGGGCCTCAGACGCGGGACATCCCATTCCAGCCGATCCGCCTTCCGAGCCTTCTGATCAGCCACAGCGCCGTTTCGGGCGACGAACTGACCGCGCCTCTGCCGGGCGCGCGGATCCGAAACGGCGAATTTCCCATTTTAGACTACTTCCTGAAAGCGGCGTCCCGCCGCCGGTAGCGCCCGTCTCCGATTCCCCCTTGAAACTCCCCCCGCGCGTGATATAAAAATGGGGGTCAAAGGAGTACGCGGACCGGTCGATGGAAAGAAAATATCAGCTCAACGCGCAGCAGCAGCAGGTGGTCGACACCCTTTCGGGTCCCCTTTTGGTTCTGGCCGGGGCGGGGACGGGAAAGACCCGTGTGGTGACATTCCGCGTAGCGAATCTTATCGATAAGGGGACGAAACCGGAGCGGATCCTCGCCGTAACCTTCACGAACAAGGCGGCGCGGGAGATGAAAGAGCGGATCGGCAAAAGACTGGGGAACCGCAACGGGACGAAACCGGTCATTTCGACGTTCCATTCCTATTGCGTGCGGATTCTCCGCCGGCGGATCAATCTGCTCGGATTCCCGAACGTCTTTACGATATACAGCACCGGCGATCAGGAATCGGCGGCGCGTCAGGTTCTGCGCGACATCAAGACGAACGCCTCGATCGGCCCCGCCGACCTGGTCCGCCGGATCGGTCAGTGGAAGTCGGCGGGAATCCGCGCCGAACAGGCGCTCGAACATCTCGGAGCGAACCCGAACGACTATATCATGGCGGTCGCCTACCGGCGTTATCAGTCCCTGCTGAAAACCCTGGGCGCGATCGATTTCGACGACATTCTCCTGCTGACCGAAGATCTCTTCGAGCATTTTCCCGATACGCTCAAGGCGGAAGCGAAGCTCTTCGACCACATTCTGGTCGACGAATATCAGGACACGAACCAGAGTCAGTACCGGATCATCAAGGCGCTGGCGCTCCCCCATCGGAATCTCTGTGTGGTGGGGGACGACGACCAGTCGATCTACGGATGGCGGGGCGCCGAGGTGACGCACATCCTGAACTTCCGAAAAGACTGGCCGGACGCCAAGGTCGTCCGGCTCGAGGTGAACTACCGTTCGACCAAGCAGATTCTCGAATGGGCGAACCGCCTGATCGCGTTCAACCGCGAACGCCATCCGAAAAAACTCCGCACTTCCCGCGAAGGGCCGCCCCCCCTCTTCAACCAGTTCAAGGACACCGAGGACGAGGCCGGAAGAATCGTGCGGCATATCGCCCGGCGGATCAAAAACGACCGCCGCAAACCGAGCGATTTCGCCGTCCTCTTCCGAACCAACGAGCAGTCGCGCACCTTTGAAATGGAGTTCCGCAAAGAGAAGATTCCCTACACCATCGTCGGAAGCCAGTCGTTCTTCGACCGGAAAGAGGTCAAGGACATCATGGCGTATCTCAAGCTTCTCCTTCGGCCGCAGGACGACATTTCCCTTCTGCGCGTTATCAACACGCCGGCGCGCGGAATCGGCGCCACGACGATCCGCCGTCTGACGGCTTCGGCGGTCGCGTCGAAAAGACCTGTCTGGGAAACGCTCAAGGATCCCGCCGCGGAAGGGCTCGATTCGCGCGCCGCCAAGGCGGTCGACGGGTTCCGGTCGTTCATCCAGTCTTCCTCGCAGGCGCTGCGCAAATCGTTCACGGTCAACAGTCTCACCTCGTTTATCGAAAAGATAAACTACCGCCGTGAAATCGAGCATCTCTATCCCGACCCGGAAGAGCAGAAAGCCCGCTGGAGCAGCGTCGGCGACGTCGTCGACGCCGCCGCGGCGTTCTTAAAGGAGCATCCGAAAGGAACTCTCTACGAATTCCTTATCGACACATCGCTCGGCGAGACCGAGTTCGATTCCGAGAAGGAAAAGCAGCTCCTCCAAAACAGCGTCATGCTCCTGACCTATCACGCCGCCAAAGGGCTGGAGTTTCCCGAAGTCTACATGGTCGGCATGGAAGAGGGGATTCTGCCGCACAAGCGTTCGGTCATGAATCTGGACGAGGCGTCGATAGCGGAAGAAAGGCGCCTCTGCTACGTCGGGATGACCCGCGCGCAGAAACGCCTTTTTCTTTCCATGGCGCTCAGCCGGACGAAGTGGGGCAAACCGCGCCCCTGTCTGCCGAGCCGTTTTGTCTTTGAGGCGACCGGCCATTCCGACAACCCCCACTATCAGGAGGTCATCGCCAAGGCCGCCGAAAATCAGTAGACGCGCACCGATTCCTCTTTCGTCAGAGGCTGGATTCCGTCCGCCCCGACCTGAACGCTCAGACGCTGATCCCCCTGGACCGAGCATTTCACCTTCAGCTTATAGACCGTCTCTTCGCGGGGCCCGATTTTCGAAATCGGCGCGAAGACGAGCGTGCTCCCCTGCTGTGTATAGCGGGTCGGCCCTTCCATGTTCACGACTTCCATGCCGGGCGCCAGATCGATCTGCATCTGAACCTCGGTCGCCTCTTTCGTCCCCTTGTTCGAAAGGACGATATTGAAGAGCGCCTCGCTCCCCGTTTCGACAGTATCGTTCATCGATTCGATCTGATAACTGAGCGCGGTCATCCCGTCAACGGTGATCTCCTGTTCCGTTGAGGCCGAGAGCTGCAGGCTGTCCTCGCCGCGGAAAACGAGTTTGCCGGTACCGATCATCTGCGGATTCAGAACCAGTTCGATTTCGCCCGGAGCGGTCTTTTCGGGAAGTTCGACCAGTTCCCAGTGAACCGAGTGCGTCGATTCCTGATAGACGCCTTCGTTGTTCGTCCGGACGAACTGCATCTCTTTCGGCAGTTCGGCGGTCAGTTTCACTCCCTTGGCGGGTGCCGAGCCGGGATTCCAGACTTTCAGGCGGTAGACCGCCTCACGCTGCAGGTAGCGGTTCTTCGAGCCGGAGATTTCGAGCGAGAGTTCCGGCGCGTCGACGGTCAGTTCGGTTGAGGTCTCTTCGGCCAGTCCCGATTCGCTCGAGACGCTCATCACGTTGGTGATCGCCCCCGGCGCGGCGGTGTGCAGCGAGAGGGCGAGCTGTTTTGTCTCACCCGGCTTGATGTCGCCGATCACGTTGTTGAGCATCCGTCCGCTCGGATGGCGCAGGCCGTCCGGCACGTTCTCGAGAAGTGTCACTCCCTTGGCGGTTCCGGTACCGGTATTCGTGATCGAAATGTCGAATTTCACCACGTCGCCGAGCATCGCGCGGGCCGGCGCGCTGACCAGCAGGCGCAGCTGCGGGCGCGTCACATTTGTCTTCCCGGAGGCTTCGGCGGCAAAGGTGACCGTAGCGGCGCTTCCGACGATCCCTTCGGTTTCGGGAACGAACCGGCATTCCAGGACGCGTTCCTCGTTCGGTTTCATGTCGAACGGCGGCCAGGTCAGTTCGCCGCCGGGCGTCTGTGCGGCGGCCGGCTGGCATCCCGTAAAACGGGTCCCTTCCGGCACGGCGTCGCGCACGACGACTCCGTGGGCGATCGAGCTGCCCGCGTTCTTGATGTGGATCCGATAGAACGATTCGGCGCCGAACGAAATCTCTTCGGGAATCTCCTTGACGATGATCAGCTGCGCGGTCTGCGCCCCTTCCAGATCGACGCTCCCCGGTCTGGCCGAGGGAGAGAGAACCGGCACGTCGGGAACATTCATCGGCGCGGCCGGAGCGGCGGGCGCCGCAGACGCCGCGGGCACGGCGGCGGGCTCAGGTTCAAAGAGGGCCGAGTCGTCGAACGAGGGTTCATCGACCATCGGCTGCGAAGGCGATGCGTCGTCGAGGGGAGCGGCCTGGGCGGCCGGAAGCGGCTCCGGCTCGCTCTCCAGGGTCGGGAAGGTTATCTCCTCCTCATCGGCCAGCGGAGCGATCGGCTGGGCCGGCGGCGCCGGATTCCGCTGCGCGGTTCGGACCGGTCCGGGCGCCGCGTTCAGTTCACCCGGCTTCGAGGCCTTGAGACACATCCAGACGATCCCGAAGAGGATCAGCCCCATTCCCAGAAGCGCCATGATGTTTCGCGAAGTCGATCTCTTTTTCATATTCAAACCTCAACCGTTAATCGTTGAAAATGATGGTTTACGGTCTTTCTCCCTCTGTTTTCCGCCCAAAAGCAGGACTCGATTCCGCACGGTGTCAGCGAAATGAAATAGTGAATCTGGGCGTTTTAATCACAATACGGAAAATCAATACTCTTTTTCCCGAAAATAATCAAGAGGAATTATAAGGGGAGAGGTTTCCGTCGGTACGTCCGCTGCGGGCATTAAAACAGGAACCCCCGGAAAGGAGTTTCGGTCCTTTCCGGGGGAGAGGGACTGCGCGCTGCCGGGGGCTAGAAGGAGGCGAAGAGTTCGCGGGCGGCGTCGAGCGTCCGGTCGATGTCTTCGTCGGTGTGGGCTGATGAGGTGAAGTTCGCCTCGAACTGGCTGCAGGGGAGATAGATACCCCGTTCGATCATCCCCCAGAAGTAGCGGGCGAAGAGTTTTTCGTCGCACCGGGCGGCGCTTTGCCAGTCGGTCACCCCGCGGTCGGCCGGGTCGTTGAAAAAGAGGGTGAACATTGCGCCGCACTTTTGGGCCGTGGCGGTAATTCCCGCGCGGCGCGCCGCCTCTTCGAGCCCTTCGGCCAGGCGCGTTGTCTTCGCTTCCAGGTCGGCGTGGAAGTTTTCGGTTCCGGCGAGGATTTTCAGCGTCGCCAGTCCCGCCGCCACCGCCACGGGATTTCCGCTCAGGGTGCCCGCCTGGAAGACCTTGCCGACCGGAATGACCGCGTCCATAATTTCGGCCTTCCCGCCGTAGGCGGCAACGGGGAGTCCGCCGCCGATCACCTTGCCGAACGTCGAAAGGTCGGGAGTGATTCCGTAGCGGGCCTGCGCACTGCCGAGCGCGACGCGCAGGCCGCTCATGACCTCGTCGAAGATCAGGACCGATCCCGCCGCGCGGGTCGCCTCGCGCAGGGTGCCGAGGAATTCCGGCGTTCCCGGGACGACTCCCATGTTCCCCGCCACCGGTTCGACGATCACCCCGGCGATCTCTTTGCCCCAGCGCGAAAACGCGTCTTTGACCCCTTCGGAATCGTTATATTCCAGAACGAGCGTATCGGCGGCGCACCCGGCGGTAATTCCCGGCGAGTTCGGAACGCCGAATGTCGCGGCGGCGCTTCCGGCGGCGACCAGGAGCGAGTCGACATGCCCGTGATAACAGCCGCGGAACTTCACGATCTTGTCCCGGCCGGTATACCCCCGGGCCAGGCGGATCGCGCTCGAAGTCGCCTCGGTGCCGGAACTGACGAGCCGGACCTTTTCAAGGGAAGGGGAAAGGGCGATCAGAAGTTCGGCGATTTCGGTTTCGCCGCGTGTCGGCGCGCCGAATCCGAGCCCCTCCCTGACCGCGCGGCCGACCGCCTCGATCACCGCCGGATGGGCGTGCCCGGCGATCAGCGGACCCCACGAGAGAACGTAGTCGATAAACTCGTTCCCGTCGGCGTCGTAGATTTTCGATCCCGCCCCCCGGTCGATGATCAGCGGGTTCCCCCCGACCGCGCCGAAGGCGCGGGCCGGCGAATTGACGCCTCCGGGGATCAGTTTTTCGGTTTTGGCGAAGATGGCCCGACTGGTGGTGAAGTTCATGGCGCTCCTTTTCGGCGGGGATGCCTCAGCGTGATTCTTGGATTTTGCGGGAAAACATACGGTATAATATAATACGGTATCGCGTGCGCTTTTCAAGAGGACGAGCCGCGCGCCGAGCTTCCCTCCCGCGGGGAATGGGAGTAAAATCAGAGCCTGAAAGAAGGAGCACCGCCTCCGTTTCGGTCCCCGTCAGACAGAGAAAAAGAAAGGACCGCCATGAAAAAGTCTCTCTTTACCGCCGTGCTGCTCGGCGGGGCGTTTGCGTTTTCCGCCGCCGCTGCCGTTGCGCAGTCCGCATCGGCCGACCAGCCGGCGGCCTCGCCCGACGCGCTCGTTCAGCGCCAGGACGCCCTCCTCGAACAGATGGCCGAACTCGACAGTTCCGCTCCCGATTTCCAGTCCCGGCTCCGTGAACTCGGCGCGGAACTCCAACGGATTCAGGAAGAACTCCAGGCGGTCGACCGTGCCGATGCCGCGCCGCCGGTCCAGGGCGATCCGCTCGCCGCGCGTCCCGATCCCGGAACGGGTGTTTTCCCCGTGCCGGCCGCGGCCCAGCCGGACACGCCTGTTCCCTTTTCCCCGTTCGACGGAATGGATCCCGCGACGATGCGCCGGACCCGCGCCGACCTGCTTACCCAGCTGAAATATCTGAACCGGACCCTTGAGACGCTCGGTCCGCAGGATGAGGCGCTGGCCGACTCGCTCACCGAGCAGAAGCTGGAGCTGACCGCCCGGATCAGGCAGCTTGACGAGCGGATCGGCTCTGCCGCGCCGGAGACGAAATTCCCCGCCGCCGAAAAGGCGCCGGCCGAGACCGTCTCGCCGGCACTTTCGAACCCGGCCGCACCGGATTCCGGTCTGAACGCGGCGGAACTCGACCCCGCCGGGATTGACCGGATCGACGCGGCTTTCGGCGGCACCCAGGTTCCGGCGGCCGATCCGGCCGACGTCGACGGCGCGTGGTATTCCGGGGAGAACAAGAATCAGAAAATCCTGGACGCGATCGCCGAGCTTCAAAAGTCGAACGACGAGACGAACCGCCGTCTCGACGAGGTGCTCGACGAGCTCAAGACGATCGAAACGCAGCTGAAGCTCCTCAGCCGCCAGGCGGTACTCGAAAAATGAACGAAGCGACGCCGAAGGGGCTCCGCCTCCATCTGGGAATCTTCGGACGGCGGAATGCCGGGAAATCGACCCTTCTGAACGCGGTCACGCGGCAGAACGTCTCGATCGTCTCGGACGTGGCGGGAACGACGACCGACCCGGTCGAAAAGCCGATGGAGCTCCTGCCGCTCGGTCCGGTCCTCTTTATCGACACCGCCGGGATCGACGACGTCGGCGCGCTGGGCGAGCTGCGCGCCGCCAAGACGCGCCAGGCGATCGACCGGACCGATATCGCCCTGTTGGCCCTCGACCTTTCGCGCGCCGCCGCCGGTGAAAAAGTCTGGGACACGTTCGAAGAGAACCTGTACGCCGAGTTTCAGAAGCGGGGCATTCCGACTCTGGCGGTGCTGACCAAGGCCGATCTGGCCGCGCCGCCGGCGGAACTGACCGAAACGCTCTCTTCCCGGAAGATTCCCCATGTCCTGATCGCGGCTCCCGCCGCGGCCGATCCGCGGGGATTTGCCGCGGAGGGGGTCGGCGCGCTGCGCGAACAGCTGGTCGCGCTCCTGCCGGAAGATTTCGTCAGGCCGCGGCCGATCGTCTCGGACCTTGTGCCTCCCGGTTCGCTGGTCGTGCTGGTCACTCCGATCGACAAGGAAGCGCCGAAAGGGCGTCTGATCATGCCGCAGGTGCAGACGATCCGCGACCTGCTCGACGCCGGATGCAGTTCGGTCGTTACACAGGTTCCGCAGCTGTCCTCGGTGCTGGAGCGGCTGGCCGAGCCTCCCGCGTTGGTCGTGACCGACTCGCAAGCGTTCCGCGAAGTCGACGCGGCGGTGCCGCCGTCGATTCCGCTCACCTCGTTTTCGGTCCTGTTC
>ONWH01000165.1 GCA_900321495.1 uncultured Planctomycetota bacterium | reverse complement strand
CGCGATGGCGCGCGCTACCGGCGACGAGACATTTCTGAACACGAGCCGGAGATTGCTCGACCTGATCTGCAGGAGATACGGACCGGGCGAAGGCCAGCTGCGCAGCGTGCCGGGGCATCCGGAGCTGGAACTGGCGCTGGTGAAGATGTATCAGTACACAGGCGACAAAAAATACCTGGAAGAGGCGAAATTCCTTATCGACTGCCGCGGCGTCGCCGAGGGACGGGAAAAGGGCCTTTTCGGGGACTACTGCCAGGATCACATGCCCCTGCGCGAGCAGTCCGAAATCTTCGGGCACGCGGTCCGCGCCATGTATCTCTACTCCGGGGCGACCGATGTGGCGGGTTATTATCATGACGACGCGCTGATGGCGGCGATGAACCGTCTCTGGGACAACGTCACGCTCACCAAGATGTACATCACCGGCGGAATCGGTTCGGACGCCTCGAACGAGGGGTTCCGGGGCGAGTACTTCCTGCCGAACGGCTCGGCCTACTGCGAAACGTGCGCGGCGATCGGCCTGACCCTCTGGGCGCACCGGATGAACCTGGCGACCGGCGAGGCGAAATTCGCCGACGTGATGGAACGCGCCTTGTATAACGGAGTGATTTCCGGCTACTCCCTGTCGGGGGATGCCTACTTCTATGTGAATCCGCTCGAATCGAACGGGGAACATCACCGCGAACCGTTTTTCGGATGCGCCTGCTGCCCGACGAACGTGATCCGCCTGATCGCCTCGATGCCCGGCTACATCTACGCGACGACCTTTTCGGACTCGGCAAAGGGCGCCGGCGCGGCCGAACCCGACACGCTGGTCGTCAATCTCTTTGTGCAGGGAACCGCCAAGGTCAGACTGGGGGGGAAAACGTATACCGTGCAGCAGAAAACCGGTTATCCCTACGACGGCGTCGTGGAGATCAGCGTCCGGCCCGACGACACGGCCGAGCCGGCGGCGGTCAATCTGCTGGTCCGCCAGCCGGGCCGGGGGAAATACCTTTCGCGGCAGCTGACCTTCGAGGCCGGCCAGACCGAGGCAAAAGCAGCGTACGGGTTCGACATGACCCCGCGCCGGATGATCGCCAATCCGAAGGTCGAGGCGGACCGCGCGCAGGTCGCGATTCTGCGCGGCCCGCTCGTCTACTGTTTCGAGGAGTGTGACAATCCCGATGTTCCGCTCGACGAGATTATGCTGCCGCGCTATCCGTATTTCCGCGAAAAGGCGGAAAAGAACTACATCGCCGCGCGGGACGAAAACGATCCGACGGCGGGGTTTGCCGACCGCGACACGGTGGTGCTGACGATGAAAACCGACAGGAACAAGACGGTTAAGGCGATTCCCTACTGTCTGTGGGACAACCGCGCCGCCGGGAAGATGCGCGTCTGGGTGAAGCAGGACGGCCTGGAACCGGAACCGGACCGGACCGCCGAACCGTGGCGCGGGGAGGACTGGACCGGTCCGGACGGCAAGCCGATTCTCTACCGCGAGCTTGAATTCAAGCATTTCCGCAAGCTGTAGTACATCTCCCGAAAAAACGGGCCGGAAAAGACTCTGCTTTTCCGGCCCGTTTTCATTTGCGCCGCCTTCCGACGTCCGCATGACTCCCTGCCGCGCCTGCAAGCGGGGCGGCAGACACCGCGTCAGACACTTGAACATCCCGGGCTCATCGGGGCGTACTCGTCGGTCGCCGCCCTGCCGAACCGGCAGGCCTCGTGCGACTGACCGACTTTCGGCCAGGCACTGACCGTTTCGAGTTCGGGCATCAGCTCCACGAGCTGGCTAGCCAGGTTGTCGACCATCTCGCGCTCAGACGGACGGCGCACCATTTCCCTGAGCGATTTGACCGACTTCATGGCCTTGAGCATTCCGGCGCGATGGCGGATCGGATCGTCGAGCTCATCGTCTTCCGTTCCGAGAAGTTCCGAGTACGGAACCTTCAGAACCCGTTTCCACTCGCTCAGCTGCGCGGCGGTCAGAGGAGTGGCCGGGTCTTCCTGCTCCCTGGCTTCCTCAACCGAAATCCCAAGGTGTTTCGCGCATTTTTGGATCGACATTCCCTCCCTTTTCCGCGCCTGCGCGACCGCGTGGTAAACCTTCCCTCTCTCCTTCTTCCGCGGCGCGGCGGCCGGAGCGGAGCCTGCGGAAACGAAACCGGTCAGAGAATCGGCGGGGGAAATGCATGAATAACTAATCATAAAAATCCTTTGGGTTTCAAACCCGGTAATGAACGACCGGACTCTTCCTCCCCAAACGGGAAACGGAGCACAGGCGTTCGGTCTGGAAACTTTTTTGACAGAAAGGGAGTCCATTCCCGCCGGGCGGAACGCCCAGTCGAATAAGCGACTTCGTTACCGACGGGGAAAAACGGCGTGAAAAACAGAAAAACAACTGTAATTTTCCGCGTTTTCAGGCGGACGAACTTCCCTGCGCCGCCACAGAAGGATAACAGGCGGTAAGATACCGCTCAAAAAGCGAAAGCAGCAGAGCGCGGGGCAGCCACACCGAACCGTTCAGCCCCGATTGCCGGAAGGAAGGGGAACCGCTGCTCGCGACCGGCCGAAAGAAACCGGTCTGTCCCCGAACACACGCGGACGCTTATGCCGCGCCTGATTTTACATAACAAGACAAGCGCGTGAGGGGCGCTGCACGACAGAACCGCTCACTGCGAAAGGGAATCTGTTCCCGAGATAAAACACTGTTCTCTTTTTCTGATCTGCTTTCAAGCTGCTCTCCCTTAAAAGAGTGATAATGTTCGTACGCCGCAGTCAGACACCGAACGCGCATAAAAGTTTCGCGCATCAGGCGAATGCTCTTTTTCAATTTTCCGTTTTCAGGTCCTTCCGTTTCCTTCGGGCCGGTCGCGGAAAACTTCCAAAGAACAGAGGCTGTCCGCAAAAACGGCAGTCTTTCCGGCGGTAAGGCTATAGGTTGCAAGTGTTGTGCCAAAGAGAAAAAATTTTATCGCGGTATTTTCCTCGATTCTTGTTTTCAGCAGTCTGCCAATATAAAATTTTTAATTCTTTTGTCTTTTATTCATTCCGTTACAAAAAAATATCTGCCAAAATGACACTTAACTGTCATTTTGGCAGACAGACGGACGGTTCGCTCCTTCGGCCGGGTTTGTTTCGTAAAAACCGCCTGTAACAAAAAGCGGGCCGGAAAAGAACTCACCTTTTCCGGCCCGCTTGTTCCCGCACTCCGAATGACAGAACGTCAGCGGTCATTCACTCGGCTTTTCGTAGCCGTAGCGGTCGAGATACGGCTTCCAGCGAACAGCGATCTGCTCGGCAATCTCCGGCGCGATCGAAAATCTGTTCTTTTTGTAGTCCTTCTGCGAGGCGGCGAACTCCTCGAAAAGGGCGCGTTTCTCCTCAAACCCGTCAATCCCGATTTCGGAATAGATCCTTTCGAGCGTACCGACCGGATCGGCGACCAGCTCGTCGTAGCTGATCTCGGTAATCTGTCCCGGCTTCAAAAGCGCCTTATCGGCGGTGTACGCCTCGTCCATTTGTGAAAACTGAGTCAGGACCTTCTCGGCAAGCCCCTTCTCCTTCATGATCTGGATTCCGTGCGTCGCCGACAGCTTCGTCCAGAGGTTGTACGTCGAAGGGAACAGGACATAGGGGTTCCGATGAATATAAACAAATTTTGCGTCGGGGAACCGCTCCAGGATCGTCCGGATCCGCGCGGTATGCGGGGGGGATTTCAGGATGACCGTCTTCGGATTGGCGACGGTGATCGCCTTGATCAGCCGTTCGAACGCATCGAGCCAACGTTTCCGTTTGGCGTCGGGAACATCGCGCATCGTCAGGTAATCCTTATAAACCGGCGGAGCGTTCGGCAGAAGAATATTGAAGTAGGGGCTCGGCTGGCCCAGTACACAGAGCGCGAACTCGTCTTCCTGCGGGCGGGAAAGTCCCGCCGCCATATTGTCCATCGGCCGCTTTTTCGGCATCAGAAGACCGACGAAGGGGCTGAGCCAGCGGTGGGTAAAAAGAAAATGGCTCGGCGCGAAACAGGTGTAGGTGTCGGGGTAGGTGAACCGGTCGTCCAGAATCATATACTCGTGCAGCAGCGTCGTGCCGCTGCGCCAGTGCCCCAAAATGAAGATGGGGGGCGAGACGAGTTTCTGCCGGCGGATCCGGCGCCCGAAAAAGAGACGCTGTCCCAGCGCGCAGAGGGAATTGAACGGCGTCAGGAGCGTAATGATCAGCGCCATCGGCAGGCGGACGGGCGAGACGCGGAACCGGCCGAGCGCCATGGTCTTGAACCACGCGCAAACGGTCACTCCGTCCCAAAACCGGGGGTTCCAGAACTTATCCTTGCTTCCCCCGGTCTCTTTGCGGATAATCGTTTTCGGCGCGTCCTTTTTCATTGAAACTGTTTCTAATACGGTCAGTGAAAAACGTCAACGCGCGCCGCGCGGGCGCGGCGCGTTTCAGTCATTGCGGAGTCGGCTCCTCGAACCGGACATGTTTGGATTTCAGCAGGTCAAGGTAATCGACCGTAATCGCCAGCACCTCGTCGAGATAATAATCCCGCTGGATTTCGGAAGAGTTCTTCATCATCTTTTCGAGTTTCTCTTCCTCCTCCTTGTCGGAATTGAGCTTATCGAGTTCGGCGAAATACTTCTCGCGGTTCAGCGGGGTCGTCTTTTTCGCCTTCACCTCTTTGTAGAGGGCGATCTTCTCGCGCACCTTGTCGAACTCCTCCGACTGGTCGGTCCGGACCTTCGACATTTCGGCGAGAGCGGCGGTGATTTCGGGCGTGACGTAATCGTAGTGCGGCATATCCTGCGCGGCGGGGATCTTTTCCAGTTTGAGCGGATTGTCAAGATCCGATTCCGAGATTCCTTCCATGTGCTGGGTGACCGACGGGATCACCACGTCGGAAGGAACCCCCTTGATCTGCGAAGTGTCGCCGCCGGGGAGCCAGAACCCCTGAATCGTAACCTTGATCGCGCCCATATTCGGTTTCGCGCTGAGCGGGCCGAACAGAAGATCGGCGATCGGCTGAACGCTCTGCACCGACCCCTTGCCGTGGGTGGTGTCGTCGCCGACGATCAGACCGCGGTGATAATCTTTGATCGCGCCGGCCAGAATCTCCGAAGCGCTCGCGCTCAGTTTGCTGGTCACGACGACCAGCGGGCCGCCCCACGAAACGCTCGGATCGGTGTCGTTATGGAAATAGGTCGAGTCGCGCCCCCCCTTGCGGTTATACAGATCGGGACGCGCCTGAACGACGTTCCCCGAGTCGATGAAGAGCCCGGTCAGGGCGATCGCTTCGGGCAGAAGCCCGCCCCCGTTGATCCGCAGGTCGAGGACACACGCGTCGACGTTGTCGGCCACGAACGACTCGAGGATCCGCTTCACATCGCCGGCGGTGCTGCGGGCGTTGGCGTCGTGCCGGAGCATCGCCTCGGAATCGCCGTAGAAGCTCGGCAGGTCGATCACGCCGATTTTGTACGGCACGCCGGGCGCCTTTTCGCCGGCTTCAAAGACTTTCCCCTTCGCGGCACTGTCTTCGAGTTCGATTTTGGCACGTTTTATCTTGATGATCCGGTTCCCCGGAATCACCTGGAGACGAACCAGGGTCCCGCCTTTGCCGCGGATCTTATCGACGACTTCGTCGAGACGGACGTCGACCACGTCTTCAATCGGACCGCTTTCCCCCTGCCCGACCCCGATGATCCGGTCGCCGACCTGGAGTTCGCCCTCCTTTTCGGCGGGCGAGCCTTTCACGATCTCTTTCACTTCTGTATATCCGTCTTCCCACGACAGCGTCGCGCCGATCCCTTCAAAGTTCAGGCTCATCTGAATGTTGAAGTTCTCGCACGTCTTCGGCGACATGTAGGTGGTATGCGGATCGTAGACGCCCGCAATCGCGGTGAGCGCGGCTTCCAGAACGCCGTCGTTCGTCGTCTGCTCCATCCGCTTCTGCAGTGAATGATACCGCCGCTTCAGCCGGTCGAGGGGCGGTTCGTCCGACCATTTGTCTTCAGCTTCCGAAACGGCGGCTCCCTCTTTCAGAGCGGTTTCGGCTTTCTTGTCGGCGTCCTTTTTATCCGCTTCCAACGAGAGGTACTCGAACTTGATCCGCTGCCGCCACCGGTCGGCGACTTCCTGTTCATTCTTCGGAAAGGTCAGTAGGTCTTTGTCGCGGACGATCTCCTCGTCGGCGGTGAAATCAAGCGGCCGGCTGAGAATCTCCTCGGCCAGGGCGCACCGCTCGATCACCCGGTCGATGTAGCGGTTGTAGATGGCGAACGCGCCGTCGAGTTTCCCCTTCTTGATCTGAAGCGCGAAATCTTCCCGGTACGCCGCGGCGAACGCGTCGACATCCCCCTGGGTAAAGTAGATTTTCCGCGGATCGATCTCCTTGATGTAGAGGTCGAACGCTTCGCGGGAGATCTCGCCATCGATAACACGGCGCGAAAAATGGCGCGCTTCCAGAATCTTGGAAAAGTTGACTGCGATCCCCTTGTCGATCGCTTTCGGAACGAGCGGTTCCGCCGCAGAGCAGACCGCCGCGGCCAGTGTCAGGAGCGCAACGGCAGTCATGCCGCCGAGGAAACTTTTCGCTATCCTTTTTTTCATCGAATGTCTTTCTGATTCTGACGGAACGCCTGACCGAACGGGCACGCGTTCCGTCGGGCTTTGATGATTCTTCGAAGGACTCGCCGGGCTTTTCCCGGGAAAAAGCGGGTGAAACCGGAACCGGGAAAATATGCCCCCGTTACCAAATACGCTACCGCCGAGTTCTCTCTAGTTTTACCATTTTTTACAAATCTGGGGCAAGAGGGATTAAACCGCCTCGGTCAGGCCGGCGCCGGAATCACCTCAGACAAGCCGTTCCTCCGAGCGGCAGTATCCCCGCCGCTCAGTCCTCGCTGAACATTTTTTACATGTTCCTCATTTTGTCTATTTTCTATCTATTTTTTGGGAATCATAGGAATCGGGGAAGTTTTGTTTTTTGCGCCGGATAAATTGACCTGAGTTTTACGGTGCAACAGACTTCGCATGGCGGTGCCTTCTTTCGCCCCGGCCGGCGGCGGCCTGCCGCAGGTCGCCGGCGCATTTCGCGCGCCGCACCGCCTGAACCGCGGGAATCACCAGGCCGAGCAAAATCGAAATGGTCGAAATCACCACGAGAAGTTCGACGAGGGTAGAGCCGAAAACAGGCTTTGAACCTGTTTTCATTTTAAAACCCTTTTGAAGCGGCCCAATCCAAAGAAGTAAAAGGGGCGGTTCCTTATGGCTGTCATCATAACGCAGCACTCTCGCCGCCGTTGATCGAACCCATCGCGCCCCAGACGCCGTAGGTGCTCTTCCCTTCGACCGCCTGGTTCGTTTCGAGAAGTCTCGGCCACGGGAGCATAAGACTTCCGGTATCGATATCGTCGCGGATAAAGCGGACCGAACCGTCCATCATCGCCGCGTTCGCCCCGCCCGGATGGAAACTCGACACGCCGCCCATCACCGGTCCGAACGGGGAATAGCCGAACGAGCAGGTCAGGCTGTTCGGGGGCAGGTTCGCCGAAAAACCGTTTGAAAGGGGTTTGCCGACAAACCAGTAAGTTCCCCGTTGTCCCCACGATTCGAGATTGCCAATTTTCAGCGAATCGACCGGATCCACATAGCGGTAACAGTCCCCGGGCCAAACGCGCATGCCCGCCGGATCGCGGGCGTGGGGGTCGGCAACGACATCCCGCCGGACGTCACCGCCCCGGGAAGAGGGGGGAACCGAACTGACG
The DNA here is from genome assembly GCA_900321495.1 of uncultured Planctomycetota bacterium. Lineage (GTDB taxonomy): Bacteria > Planctomycetota > Planctomycetia > Pirellulales > Thermoguttaceae > RUG695. Next base: position 2,787 of record ONWH01000165.1, on the reverse strand, counting down.
ACGGAGCTGTACGGACTGCCGGTTTTGGGCGGATAGGTCGTGTTCGTACTGGCGGCGTAATCGGTCGGTCCGCCGGTGATCGATTCCGCCAGGCAGAGCGTGTTGCTCAGGCCGTCGGTGATATGGGAAAACGATTTCCAGACGTGGGGCGTGAACGCGCCCCGCTTGGTCGCCGGTGTATCGATGTCGCAGTTATAAAGGGGCGCGTCCCCCATGTTGAACATGACGTTGCGGCGGCTGAAACTCCAAACCGAAAAATCGAACGGGGATCCGGAGCCCGGGTATTCCCGTTCCGGCGACTCGACCGCGCCCGATTCCCCGTCGGAAGGGCACACAAACACGGGAATCACAACCCCGGCCGCCCAATGGGGCGGGAGCGTCCCCTTCGGACAGTCCGGGGGAGACGGTTTGACGATGTAGATCGGCGGATCGTCGGACAACTCGGTCAATGCCGTTCGGCAGCAGATATGGGGGGGATCGTGTCTTTCGGCCGAATCGAGCGAGGCGGAATCCTCAAAAGCGCTGTAAACCTGTTCCTGTTCCAAAAAGGGGAGAAGGAAAATCTGCGCGCCGCACATCCCGATTTCCGTTCCGGTATCGGTCTTTTCGACAATGTCAAACCGCTTGTACGTGGTGCAGAGCGCGGGAAGACCGTTATGGGCGTTGTGGTACATCTGCACCGCCAGAGCGACCTGTCTCAGATTACTGGCACACTTCGACCTCCGCCCGGCTTCCCTCGCCGCCTGAACACCGACGGCGGTCAGCGTGAGCAGAATCGAAATGATCGAGACCGTCACCAGCAGTTCGATCAGAGTGAACCCGGCAAGCCGTGAATCCGACGCTCTTTTCATCGCAGGCCCCCTTTGTCCGCCGCCAGCCATCCGCTTGTGTTTCCGTCCCGCCGGCGCGTCATTCGTTCCAGAATCCCAGAATCCACTCTTTTCCGAAATGAATGAGGGGAACCGAGGCGAGAGCGAGCAGCGCCAGACGCCAGACGGCAGCCAGAGTGAACCGACCGACGGAAAACATCTGGGCCACCGGCCGGAAGAAGAGGGCGAGGCGGCCGGTCATGGAAAGGATCACGAGGAAGGCAAGGATCGCGATCAGCGTAAGTCCGAACCAGACAAAGCTCATCGCGTGCCGTTTTTCGTCTTCATCGTAACCGTCCCAGCTCCGGCGGATATGCCAGCATCCGGCCGCGTAGCCGGCTGCGGCCGCCGCCAGAACGAAATGGCGCCAGGTCCAGACCCGCACATCGAGAGAGTGAAGCGCCGCGTTGAACCAGGCGGCCGGCAGGAGAAGCGTGACCGTCAGGATGACGATTCCGGACAGGAACATCCAGGTTTCGGAGGACAAATGCCACCACCGCTCGCCGTAGGCCGCTTCGGTCTTGACGATTTCGCCCTTAAAATTTCTGATCTCCTTCATGGCTCGGTTCCTTTCCCGGGTTTCCGATAATCTGCCCGTTTACTGTGTCAGCTTTCGGCGTTTCCTTTGTTCGCCTTCCTTTTTCGGTAAAAGGCGGATGCCGCATACAAAATCATCACGCACGCGGCCAGGGCAAAGAGAGCGCGCCACAGTATAACGCCGTCGTCTTCGAATTTCGGCTCCGGCAGGCCGTAATATGAAAGCTTGAAGCGGGAGGCGGGCTGTTTTTTGCTGCTGACACCGCTGTACTCGAATACTGTTGTATGCGGAGGATCGGTGTCGTCACCCGCTTTCCGGGCGGTCATCGTCTTCTTTTTCAACTGATTTTTGCCGTCCGCGGACTCGTATTCGCAGCTCAGCGAGTATTGCAGTTCATTCTCCGGACCGAAAGAAAATTCCACGGATTCGGGCAGGAGCGTTTCCTTGGACAGAACGAAGTGTCCCGACCGTGCGGGGGCCGTAAGGTGTTCCGGATCCCCGTCGAAAGACTCTTCCGGTTCCAGTTTGTAGTCCACGCGGATCTTCTCCCCGTCATCCGAAAAGCCTTCGATGGAGAAGCCCTCACGCCGGAGCAGCCGCGGCAGGGTCAGGTCCCCCCACATCACCAGGGCTTCGCCGATTAGATATCTTAACGATCCCCCTCCGTAAACCCTCCAATTCCTGCTCCAAGGGTCCTCCGGATCGGCTTCCGCAAAAAACAGATCGTTCCAAAGACTCGAACCCGCGCCTTTTTTGTTCTGCTGCAGATTCGTGATCTCATAGGAGCCCGTTTCGGCATTACGATTCAATCTGAAGCTGTACTTCCTGCCGATGCAGGACACACTTTCGATTACGCCGTTCTCCTTCCTTTCCACGGCGCAATACGGAAAATCGAATACGACGGTGGTCTCCTTCTTGAATTCCGGTTCGGGGGGATAGGATCCGGTCAGAACGACGGTGCATTCCATTCGCGAAAGACCGCTGACGTAGTCCGCCCACGCGGCGTTTACGGCGGAATAAAACTCTCTGTATTCTGCCTCTTCCGAACAGAACGCGGGGCCGCACGGAGAAAAAAGGGCCGTTATCGCAACAGACAGCAACAAAAACGCCTTTGTCTTATATCCCATTTTTAAACCCGTCACTTTCTACTGAAGCGCCATTCCTCTTGAAATCGGTTCACCTGTCCTCTTTCTGTCCTCATACCGATCCATCACAAATGGTCGAGTGTAACGGGCATTTCGGCGGGCCGATTCCGCCGCATGGTACCGCTATACGCCGACGGGGTCACGCCGGCGAAACGGCAAAGAAACGAAATTGACAAAGAGACGGAGAATCCCCCGGTGCCCCGAAAGATCGGAGCGGCGCCGAAAAGCGAATGGT
>ONWH01000283.1 GCA_900321495.1 uncultured Planctomycetota bacterium | reverse complement strand
TATTGCCGCCGGCCGCGGCCTGGAGCGGATGTCGGCCCAGGCGGTCGGCGGCGCGGTCGGCGCGAACCCGATCGCCCTGATCGTCCCTTGCCACCGCGTCATCGGCAAAAACGGGAATCTGACCGGCTACGCCGCCGGTCTGGAACGGAAGGCGAAGCTCCTCGAGCTGGAAGGGATCAGCCGCCCGGCGCGGTTTTTTCCGTAAGGGGGCTGTTTCAGTTCTTTTCGGTGAAAGCCCGGCGTGAATCAGAGTCCACCGCGCCGGAAAAGAAAAAGGGGCGGCAATGCCGCCCCGAGTTATGTAACTGAAATACGGACGTGTATATCAGAAGTGCGACTCGCCAACGCTGTAGTTCGGCGCTTCCTGCGTGATAGCGATGTCGTGCGGGTGGTTCTCGCGGATCGTCGCCGGACTGATCCGGATGAATTTCCCCTTTTCGCGCAGCTCTTCGATTGTGGCCGTGCCGCAGTACCCCATCCCCGCGCGGAGCCCGCCGATCAGCTGATAGACGTACGCGCTCAGTTTCCCCTTATACGGCACGCGCCCCTCGACCCCTTCGGGAACGAGTTTGCTGGCGGGCGCCCCTTTCTGGAAGTAGCGGTCGCTCGAGCCTTTCATCATCGCGCCGAGCGAACCCATGCCGCGGTACGCCTTGAACGAACGCCCCTGATAGAGGATGATGTCGCCGGGGCTCTCGTCGAATCCGGCCAGAAGGCTCCCGATCATCACCACGCTGGCGCCGGCGGCGATCGCCTTGACGATATCGCCGGAGAAGCGGATCCCGCCGTCGGCGATCACCGGAATGCCGGCCTCGGCGGCGACGAGCGCGGCGCGGTGAATCGCCGTGATCTGCGGCACCCCCACACCCGAGACGACGCGCGTGGTACAGATCGAGCCGGGACCGATTCCGATTTTCACCGCGTCGGCGCCGGCGTCGATCAGCGCTTTCGCCCCCTCGGCGGTCGCCACGTTCCCGGCGACGACGTCGATATCCCACTGCTTTTTGATCGTCTTGACCGTTTCCATCACGTTGCGCGAATGGCCGTGCGCGCTGTCGACGGTCAGAATGTCGACCCCCTGCGCGATCAGCCGTTCGGCCCGTTCGAAGTCGAGGACGCCGACCGCCGCGCCGACCCGCAGCCGCCCCTCGGCGTCTTTGCACGAATTGGGATAGCGGCGGAGCATGTCGATGTCTTTGATCGTGATCAGTCCGGTCAGGTGGTTGTTCTCGTCGACCAGAAGGAGCTTTTCAACTTTTTTATCGGTCAGAATCTTTTCCGCTTCCGCCAGGGTCAGGGTGCCGGTCGCGGTAACCAGCGGCTCTTTGGTCATGACCGCCGAAACCGGCTGGTCCCAGTTTTCAAGGAACCGGAGGTCACGCCGGGTAATGATCCCTTTCAGAATTCCGGTGGATGTGACGATCGGCACTCCCGAGACGTTCTGCTGTTCCATGATGTCGCGCGCGGCGCGGACACTGGCGTCGGGCGCCAGGGTCGCCGGATGGCGGATAATTCCGTTCGCGGTGCGCTTGACCCGCGCGACCTCTTCGGCCTGGGCGTCGACCGGCATGTTTTTATGGATGATGCCGATCCCCCCTTCGCGCGCCAGGGCGACCGCCATCCGCCCCTCGGTGACCGTATCCATCGGGGAGCTGAGGATCGGAATATTGAGCGAAATGCGGTTCGTCAGCCGTGTCTTCACGTCAACTTCGGACGGAACGACTTCGCTGTACCGAGGTTCCAGAAGAACATCGTCGAACGTGATCCCGAAATCGAGATTCTCTTTGCTGAATTTGTCGATCATCTGCCCCGCTCCTTTACTGTTAGAGGTCTGTCGGTCGCGATATTTGGGTTATTATATCCCATTATACTCATTCCGCTACCCCCGGAAACCCTTTTTCCGCGGATTCGGCCGCGGCGGCGGCCTCCGAAAAGGGCCGAAAGGGGGGGCGCCGGACCGGACGCCGGAATAAAATTGCTCTTTTCTCCATTTTTCCGAATCGTTAAAGTCCCCCCGTTCGCCTTTCGCGGCGCTGAGGAACCGTTCAGCGTTCAGGGATGGTTCGCGGAAGGCTCTTTTTTACCCGGAGGTTGCAGGGACAGGGAGGTCCGCGCTTTGACAAACGACAATTTCGCGGCGGCTGCGTCGCGCCGCGCCATTGGTCTTAACCGATCTTTATCTTTTGTATTCTGTGCCGCGCTTCTGCTCCTCCTTCTTGCCGGATGGGGGAATCTTTCCGCCGCGTCGGTCTGCAAAACCGAAAACTTTGTGGTGACCGCCGCCAGCGCCGATCTGGCCAACCGTGTGGCGCAGTGCGCCGAGGAGAGCCGCGTCCGGCTCGCCCGGCTCTGGCTCGGAGTGGAGCTTCCCGCCTGGACCACCCCGTGTCCGATCAAGGTCAAGTCGGGGCCCGATATGGGCGCCGGAGGCGAAACGACGTTCACTTTCGTCGGCGGGAATGTCACCGGCTGGAAGATGTCGGTTCAGGGGACCGAAGAGCGGATTCTCGACTCGGTCGTCCCGCATGAAGTCTCGCATACGATCTTCGCGACCTATTTCTGCTGTCCGGTCCCCCGCTGGATCGATGAGGGGGCGGCAACGAGCGTCGAAGCCGATGTCGAACGGAACAACTACCGGAACATGCTGATTGGTTTTCTCCTCGAAAACCGCGGGATCCCGTTCAATACGATGGTCCGTCTCACCGAATACCCGCGCGACATGATGCCGTTCTATTCGCAGGGGTTTTCGGTCTGCGAATACCTGATCGCCGTCGGCGGGCATCGGCGTCTGATCGAATTCACCCGCGAGGCGCTTCAGAACAGCGACTGGTCAGCTTCGGTTAAAAAATACTACGGCTATGAGGATCTGAGCGAACTGCAGATCCGGTGGACGAACTGGATCTCGGCGTGGCATAACGCCGGACACCCGGACAGGCTCCCCCAGGTGGCGAAGGTCGCCGATTACCCCTACGACATCTACGGCCGGCCGATCGGCGGCGCCGCGCCGGCGATGGTCGCCTCGAGCAGCGGGCCGAATCTTCCCGCCGGCGGTCCGAACGGTATCGCGACGGTGAATCCGCTCAACTCATTTGTCGCCATGCCGCGAAGCCGGTATAATGTGGAAGACGAAGATTTTTCGGCGGCGTTCCGTGACGGGGTCGGATCGGCATCGCCGGGAGTCTCTTTAGGGCTCGGTGATTTCTCGCCTTCCCCGGCGCCGATGGTGGCGCAGGACGGCGCGGTCTACCAGGGGACCTACGGGCACCGTTCGGACGCCGAATCCGTGCCGG
>ONWH01000161.1 GCA_900321495.1 uncultured Planctomycetota bacterium | reverse complement strand
GCGGTCGGCCGGCAGCGCGGCACCGGTCTGGGGGGCGGTCACGACGAGCGGGAACAGACCCTGAACCAGATTCTGAGCGAGATGGACGGTTTCGTCCCTTCCGAGTCGGTGATGGTCATGGCCGCTACAAACCGTCCCGATGTCCTCGACCCGGCCCTGATGCGTCCCGGCCGGTTCGACCGTCATATCACCGTCGACCGCCCCTCCCTGAAAGGGCGGAAAGAAATCTTCGAAATCTACCTGAAAAAGATTCCGCTGGGGGACGACATCGACCGCGACAAGCTCGCCGCATCGACCGTCGGCTTTACCGGCGCGGACATTCAGAACCTGGTCAACGAGGCGGCCCTCTGGGCGACGCGCAACTTCAAGACGCAGGTCGACATGTCCGACTTCGAGTTCGCGCACGCCAAGGTGGTGATGGGTCTCCCGCGCGAAGAGGTCCTCACTCCCGAAAACAAGCGGAAGACCGCCTACCACGAGGCGGGGCATACGATCATCGACTGGTTCAGCCCGACAAAGACCCGCGTACACAAGGTGACGATCGTCCCGCGCGGAATGTCGCTCGGCGCGACGTATATCATGCCCGAAGAGGACCAGCTGAGCGTGACCGAGACCGAGGTCCGCGCCAAGCTGGCCGAATTCCTCGCCGGGCGCGCCGCCGAGCTGCTGATTTACAAACAGAGCTCGACCGGCGCGGAAAACGACCTGAAAGAGGCGACCCGTCTCGCGCGGCGGATGGTCGTCCACTGGGGGATGAGCAAAAAGCTCGGCCCCGTCTCGTACCGGGCCGACTATTCGAATCCCTTCCTCGGCCGGGAAATCGCCGAATCGCGCGAATACAGCGAGGCGACCGCCCGCCTGATCGACGAAGAAGTGATGAGCATCCTCCACGAGGCGGAAGAGGCCGCCGAGGCGATCCTCACCGAAAAGCGGGATCTCCTCGAACAGCTGACCGACGCGCTCGTCGCCGAGGAAGAACTCGACCAGGACCGGATCAGGGAAATTCTCGGCGATCCGGCCTAACCGCAAAGAACAAGGAGAACACGTGCAGCCTCAATCGAAAGAATTCCTCCGTAATCTTTTTAACACACCGAGCCCCTCCGGTTTTGAAGAGCCGATCCAGGAGGTCGTGCGCGGCTACATCGCCCCGTTTGCCGACGCGGTCCGAACGGACGTTCACGGGAACGTGATGGCGTGCAAAAACCCCGATTCCCCCTTCAAGATCATGCTCGCCGGACATTGCGACCAGATCGGCTTTATCATCAACTACATCGATTCGGACGGATTCCTCTACTTCCTTCAGCTCGGCGGCTGGGATCCGCAGGTCGTGACCGGTCAGCGCGTCGTCGTCTACGGGAAGAAAGGCCCCGTCCCGGGAGTCATCGGGAAGAAGCCGATCCACCTGCTCAGCGAGGAGGACCGCAAACGGCCGATGAAACTTCAGGACCTCTGGATCGATATCGGCGCCCCCGACAAGGAAGCCGCCGAAGAGCTGGTCGGAGTCGGCGACTGCGCGACGGTCGAACTGGCCTATCGCGAAATGCTCGACGGACGGATCACCGCCGTGGCGACCGACGACAAGGCCGGCGTCTGGACGGTCATGGAAGCGCTGGCGCGGATCGATTCGTCAAAATTGAAGGTCGGCGTCTGCGCCGTCTCGACGGTTCAGGAAGAGGTCGGTCTGCGGGGCGCCAAAACGAGCGCGTTCGGAATCGACCCGACGGTCGGGATAGCGGTCGACGTGACCCACGCCACCGACTGCCCGACGATCGACAAAAAGCAGAACGGCGACATCCTCCTGGGCGCCGGCGCGGTCCTGGCGAAAGGTCCGAACCTGAACACGCGCCTCTTTAACGAGCTGCGCGCGATCGCCGGCGCCGGCGGAATTCCGGTTCAGATCTCCGCCGAGGGGCGGCCGACCGGAACCGACGCCAACGTGATCCAGGTCAGCCGCAGCGGCGTGGCGACCGCGCTCATTTCGATCCCGAACCGCTACATGCACACGCCGACCGAAATGATCTCGCTCAAAGATCTCGACGCCGCCGCCGATCTGATCGCCCGCTACTGCGAGTCGGTCACCCCCGAAAGCGAATACATTCCGGGTATGTGACATTCCTTCGACATAAGGAGAGATCCATTCACCGCCATTGAAACCCTTTTAGACTGTCTCGGCCGGCTCTCCCCTCTGGCCGTCGCCTTTTCGGGAGGGGTCGACTCGTCCCTTCTGGCCAAAGCCGCCGTTCTGGCCGCCGAGAAATTCGGCGCCGCCCCCCCCGTCGGAATCTTCGCGGTTTCGCCGACCTCATCGCAGGACGATATCGAAAACGCCCGCGGCGTCGCGCGCGAAATCGGAATTGAACTGATCGAACTCGACGCGTCCGGCGAACTCGATCTGCCGGCATTTCAGACGAACGCGCGCGACCGCTGCTATCACTGCAAGAAGTACCGTTTTACCGCAATACAGGAGCTCCTCGCCGAGCGGGAGAAGGCCGGCGGGCCCCGCCGCGTCCTTCTGGACGGCGAAAACGCGGACGACCGGACTCATTGGCGCCCGGGTGAACGCGCCGCCGGGGAACTGGGAGTCCGCTCCCCGCTGGCGGAACTGGGAATCACGAAAGATCAGGTTCGCCGGCTTGCGCGCGAACTCGGCCTTTCGAACGCCGGCCGGCCCTCGACCCCCTGTCTGGCCACCCGCCTCCTCTACGGGCTGACGCCGACTCCCCGGCTTCTGCGCCGGGTGGAGGCCGCCGAAGCCTTTTTACACGCCAAGGGATTTAAGGTCTGCCGCGTCCGGGCCGACTCCCCCGTAACCGCGCGGATCGAAGTCCCCGCCGGGGAGATCGGCCGCGTTCTGGCCGGCGGCGTCAGAGAAGCGGTTCTCGAAGAGTTTCTCGGCCTGGGATTCGCCGCCGTCTCGCTCGATCTCGAAGGGTTCGTCTCCGGCAAGATGGACCGCGCCGCAACCGAAGAGTAACACAAAAAAAGGGCGCCTTCGCGGCGCCCCTGCGCTGCAGTCCTACCACGCCGGTTTCGGACGGAGCACCTCGCAGATACGGCGTGTTAAAATGTTCAGCCCTTCGCCGGTCACCGCCGAAATGACGACCGGCTCTTTTTTCAGCTCATCGCGGCACCGCGCGGCGACCTCCCGCGCCTCGGGAAGATCGGCTTTCGTGACAACCAGAATCTCTTCCCGCCGGCAGAGATCCGGGTCGAACCGTTCGAGTTCGCCGCGGATCGTCCGGTAATTGCCGATCGGATCGGTCCCGTCGGCCGGAAGCGGTTCGATCAGGTGGACGATAATCCCCGCGCGCTGAATATGGCGGAGGAAATCGTGTCCGAGCCCCGCCCCTTTGTGCGCCCCTTCGATCAGGCCGGGAATGTCGGCCATCACAAAGACGCCCCCTTCGGCCTGGACCAGCCCCAGATGCGGGTTGGTCGTCGTGAACGGGTACGAGTCGATCGCCGGCCGGGCGCGCGAAACGCGCGAAAGGAGTGTGCTCTTCCCGGCGTTCGGTTTGCCGACCAGACCGACGTCGGCGATCATCCGCAGTTCGAGCCGCAGGAGACGGCTCTCCCCTTCCCCGCCCGGCTCGGCAATCCGCGGCGCGCGGTTGGTCGCCGTCTTGAACCGGGTGTTCCCTTTCCCGCCGAAACCTCCGCGAACGACCGTAAACTGATCGCCGTCGGTCCACAGGTCTTTCAGAAGAACCTCGTGGTTCCGCTCGAAGACCATCGTGCCGACCGGCACGTCAATGACGAGCGGTTCGGCCGAGGCGCCGTGCCGCTGCGCGCCGCCCCCCTGCTGACCGTTCTTCGCCTTCCAGACCTTCTGTTTTGTCAGGTGAAAGAGGCTGAGCACGTCGCGGTTGGCGCGCAGGATCACATCCCCCCCGCGGCCGCCGTCGCCGCCGTCGGGCCCGCCGCGCGGAACGTACTTTTCCCGGCGAAAACTGATGCAGCCGTTTCCGCCCTTG
>ONWH01000160.1 GCA_900321495.1 uncultured Planctomycetota bacterium | reverse complement strand
GTACGCTCAGCTTCACTGAGCGCAATTCTTAAATCTGAAAACAAGAGAGGAAGATAACCGATGAAAGACGCGGATTTGATTCTCGGCATGGAGTGGGACAAGACCTTTGACCGGAGCGACAGGGTTTTCCACCGCAAGATCACATTTCACAACCGCTACGGCATCACCCTGGCGGCGGATATGTACACTCCGAAAGAGGGAAACGCCCCGATGCCGGCGATCGCCGTCTGCGGACCGTTCGGCGCGGTCAAGGAACAATGCAGCGGGCTTTACGCTCAGGAAATGGCGAACCGCGGTTTCCTGACCATCGCGTTCGATCCCTCCTATTGCGGTGAGAGCGGCGGCCAGCCGCGCTACGTCGCTTCTCCCGACATCAACACCGAAGACTTCTGCGCGGCGGTTGATTTTCTTTCGGTGCAGGAAAATGTCGATCCCGAAAGAATCTCGATACTGGGAATCTGCGGCTGGGGCGGGATGGCGGTCAACGCCGCCGCGGCCGATCCGCGGATCAAGGCGGCGGTCGCTTCGACGATGTACGACATGAGCCGCGTGACCGCCGAAGGGTATTTCGGCGCGAACGGCGAGGCCGCGCGGGATGAAATGCGCAGGAACCTTGCCGCCCAGCGCACCGCAGACTACAAGAGCGGCGAGTATAAGCTGGCCGGCGCGCTTCCCCCGCCCGAAAAGCTCGACAAGGACGCGCCCTTTTTTGTCAGGGATTACGTCAGTTACTACAAGACCGACCGCGGTTATCATCCCCGTTCGCTCAATTCGAACGGCGGCTGGAACGTGACCTCGGCTGTTTCGTTTCTGAATATGCCCCTTGAATCATACGCCGGCGAAATCAAAAACGCCGTTCTTCTGGTTCACGGCGAAAAGGCGCACTCGCGTTATTTCAGCGAGGACCTCTTTAAAAAGCTCAAAGGCGAGAACAAGAGACTCCTGATTGTTCCCGGCGCGGTTCACACCGATTTGTATGATAAGACCGACGTGATTCCGTTCGATGAAATCGAAGCGTTCATCCGGAAAGCCGTCGGCTGAAGTCCGATTTGAGGGAGCCCTTATGCCCGACGACGGTCGTTCGCCGAAGTTCCGTCCCATGCGCCGCGCCGACCAGGAGCTTTCCCGCGCCGAGGCCGAAACGATTCTCCGTGAGGCGAAAACCGCCGTTCTGGCGCTTTCAGGCGACGGCGGCTTCCCTTACGCCGTTCCGGTCAACCCCCTCTATCACGAGGGGAAAATCTATTTCCATTCCGCTCCGGCGGGTCACAAAATCGATGCCGTCCGCCGCTGCCGCAGGGTTTCCCTCTGCGTCGTCGCGCAGGACGAGGTCCTTCCCGAAAAACTCACGACCGCCTATCGGAGCGTGATCGTCTTCGGCCGGGCGCGGATCATCGACCGGCCGGACGAGCTGCGCCGGATCGCCGGGCTGATCGGCGGGAAATACGCGCCCGAATATCCCGAACTCTGCCTCCGTGCCGCCGAAAGAGCGGTTGACGCCCGCAAAATGGTCTGCGTCGAAATTGAAGTCGACCGCCTCACCGGCAAATGCGGCCGTCAGGTTCTTCTCCGGCGGCAGGAGAGCGAAACGGCCTGAGTGCCGGCCGGTCCCTTTCGGGAGCCGGACTTTTTCTCTGTCCCTTCTCGCGCCGCCGGAATAAAAAAGAGCCCGCGAATGCGGGCTCTTTTGAAGAAACGGAAGGACCGTCTGCCGCTTTTCGGGCTCAGCGGCTGTTGAGCTCCTTGTATTTGAGCCAGACGTTGAAGTCCGGTTCCATCGCGGCGGCCTCGTCGGCGGTGGGCGTCTCGAGCGGACGGACGACGCGGAATCCGACGAACGGCGCGTCGGTCATCCACCAGATCGACTGCGGGAACTGCGGATCCTGCTTTTTCCACTCTTTGGTCGAGACGATGCGGCGGGCGCTGCGGCAGTCCGCGGCTTCGTCAATGCAGGAACCGCCGCGGGCGATTTCGTCGAACATTTTATAGACCGACTTCGCCTTCTTGGCTTTGGCGAATTCCCCTTCGAACTTCCCTTCGGCGCGTTTCTTGTAGGCGGATTTGTCGTAATCGTCCAGAACCCACTCACAGACGTTCCCCGCCATGTCGTAAAGCCCCCAGGGGTTCGGGTTCTTCTGCATCACCGCGTGGTAGCCGTCCGGCGAGTTGGCCAGATACCAGGCGTTTTCGTCGATCGCCGAGTCGTCGTCCCCGAAATAGTATTCGGTGGTCGTTCCGGCGCGGCAGGCGTATTCCCATTCCGCTTCGGTCGGCAGGCGGTAGTAGCGGCCGGTCATGGCGGTCAGCCACTTGCAATACATCTG
>ONWH01000118.1 GCA_900321495.1 uncultured Planctomycetota bacterium | reverse complement strand
GACCTGTTCGACAATCTCCGGGCGGAACCCCGTCCCGACATCGCCGAGGCGCTGGAAGAGTTCCCCGGCGCCGCCATTGCGCTCATCGTGACCGGAAACAGCGAATCGTCCCAGCGGCTCGCCGAGTCGGTCGGCGCGATGCAGGAGAACACCGACCCGCGCGGCAGTTCCGACTCCGGTGACATTTCCGCCAAGATGCTCCGGCTCGCAAACTCCGCGCGCTACAGCGCGATGGTCCTCGACTCGGGCGACACCTCGATCAAGCTCCGGATCCGGTTCGAACCGGGTTTCGACCCGGCGCCGACGGTCAGCGACCTTCACGATAAGCTCCTGGGCGAAATCCTCAAAGACGGCGATACGGAAAGTACCGAGTTGCGCGAGGCGCTCCTCAACGCGCTCATGCCCGTTTCGTCCCCGGAACGCCTCGACTGGAAAATCGATGAGGCGTATATCCAGGAAAATATGCCGATCATCCGGGACACGGTCTCCCTTCTGCGCGGGAAACAGGAAAAGGCGGATCCGCAGGCCGATTCCGCGGCACCCGACACACCCGAAAAGTAACAGATTTCACATCCCGCCCGCCTGCGCCGGGCCCACCCCGTAAAAAATGAGGATATTCCATGAAAATCGCGTTTTGTAATGAAGTGTTCGGCAACTGGCCTCTCGAAAAGCAGTTTGAAGCGGTCGCTTCGGCCGGCTACGACGGAATCGAACTGGCCCCGTTCACGCTCGACGAGGCGTTTGCAAGCGGCGCCGAGGCGAACGCCGACGTCAAACGGATTTCCGGAGCCCGCCGGCAGCTGATCCGCCGTCTGGCCGAGCAGAACAATCTCGAGGTGAGCGGACTTCACTGGCTCCTGGCCAAAACAACCGGGCTCCATCTGACAAGCGCCGACGCCGATCAGCGAAACCGGACCGCCGAATATTTCAAGGACCTGATCCGGTTCGGCGCTGAAACGGGGGCGCAGTACCTCGTTCTCGGTTCCCCTGTTCAGCGAAACCTCGCCGAAGGGGTCTCGCTCGAAGAGGGATACGACCGTGCCGCGTCCGTCCTCGAACAGCTTCTCCCCCTGCTGGAAGAGTCGCAGATGGTTCTCGGCCTGGAACCGCTCGCGCCGGTCGAAACGAATTTCCTCAATACGGCGCACCAGGCGCTCGACCTGATCACCAGGATGGGGAATCCCGGCCCGATCACGATCCATCTCGACTGCAAGGCGATGGCCGACGGCGAAGACCGTCCGATTCCGGAAGTGATCGCCGATCCCGCCATCGTCCCGTTCGAGAAGACGTTCCATGCGCAGGACCCGAACATGAAAGGTCCCGGATTCGGCGATCTCGATTTCGGTCCGATCCTCGCCGCGCTCAAAGCGACCGGCTTCGCGGGCTGGATCGGTGTCGAGCCGTTCGACTATTCCGACGGTCCGGACGTCCTCTGCAAGAACAGCATTGAATATCTGAAGTCGGTCGGCTGACCCGCTGTACCGGGAGGGAAAAAGATTCTATGGAAAGGAAAAAAGCGCCGTCCCGCACGCCGCGGAAAGGAGTTTCCGCGGAAGGGCACTTGCCGGTTTTTCCTTTCCTCCTTTTTTTTGCCGCCCCCCTGCTGCTGATCCCGACCCTCCTCCTTCCCCCCGAAGGGGCACAGCGCAGCGGCGATGCGTTCCCCCTCGTTTTCGGCTGGATCGTCTTTGCCGGTGCGGGGTTCATCGCGGCCGCATCGCCCGGCCGGAAAGGACGTCTCGCCGATCTCGCGGTGCTCCTGCTCCTCATTTGGGCGGGTCTCTCGTGGCTTCATCTGAAAGCGGCGCACACCGGAAATCTCCTTCATGCGGCCAACGGTTTCTGGACCTTCGCGCTGATGCCGCTTGTCTATTTCGCGCTCCGCGCCGTTCCGAACCGGTTCCGCCGCGCCGCCGAGACGCTCCTGATGGCCGTCATTGTCGGCGCGGCCCTCTTCGAGTCGGCCGTCTCCCTCTACGACTATTTCGTGACCGCCCCGTCGGTCCGCGCCCAGTTTCTGGAAAATCCGGAACAGCTCCTGCGCGAAAGCGGCCTTAACATCGAAAAAGGAACCCCCGAATACGACCTGTTTGTCAAACGGGTCCTCGACAGTTCCGAACCGATCGGCACCTTCGGACTGACCAACACCCTGGCAGGACTTCTCGCCCCCGTGCTGGTTCTCCTTGCGGCACTTTTACTCACCGGCGCCCTTTCGCGCGGCGGCGGCACGTCCCGCCGGAGCGCGCGGCTGTCATGGATTACGGTTGCCGCCGTGTTTCTCATACTGGGACTGACCCTCATCCTGACCAAGAGCCGAGCGGGTTATCTGGCGCTGCTGGCCGGTGCGGCGGCGGTCCCATTCTCCGTCCGCGGGCCGCGGCGGGCGGCTATCGGCTCCCGGATCCGGGGTTCCGAGCCGGGACGGAAACGGAAAGCTCTTCTCATTTCCGGCGCGGTGATCGCCGTCGGCGTCATGCTGGCCGCCGCCGCATTCCGCATGGGGTTCCTCGACAGGGAGGTCTTTTCGGAAGCGAAAAAATCGCTCGGCTACCGGCTCGACTACTGGACCGCCTCGTCGCGGATGATCGCCGACCATCCCCTTTTCGGCATCGGGCCGGGAAACTTCCAGAACACCTATCCCCGCTATATCCTGCCGACCGCCAGCGAGACGATCGCCGACCCGCACAACTTCGCGTTCGAATACGCCGTCCTGTTCGGGATTCCGGCACTCGGCTGTTTCCTCCTCTTCCTGGGAAGCGTTCTCGGCGCGCTCCGCAAACAGATTCCGTACGAAGAAATCAGCGGGGAAAGCGAAAAGCCCCCGTTCGTGCCGGTTCTTTTCCTCTTTGCCGGCGGATATCTTCTCTACACCGTTCTGAATTTCCTGACCTCCGCGCCGAGCCGGCTGCCCCTTCTTCTCGGCATGGCGCCGGTCTTTCTGGCGTTGGCGTTTCCCGCGGCTCTGCTGGGCGCGCGCCTTTCCCGGCTCCCTTCGCCGGCTCTCGCCGTAGCCGCAGGCGCGGCGCTCCTGAACCTTTCCGCCGCAGGGGGAATCGGCTATCCGCCGGCCGCGCTCATGATCTGGATTCCGGCGGCGGTCATCTTGAGCCGTGCCGAACCGCCGGCCGACGAAGTGAAACCGTCTCCGGCACGCCGGCTCCTGGTCACCGCAGCGTGGATTCTCCTTTTCGCGCTCTATCTGGGAACCGGGTTCTATCCGATCCTCACCGAAAAGACGCTCCTCCCGCGGCTCGACGGCATGCCGCCGGGCGAGGCGGAAATAGCGCTCACCCACGCGGCGGACGGCGCGGGCCGCCGCTCGATTCCGATACGCTGGGCGCTCTGCACGATGGCAATGTACGACGAAGGGTATCTCCCCTCCCCGGAACGGGAGTCGGCCTGGCGCGCCGCCCGCGAGGAACTCTACCGCACTGCCCCCGAAAACCCGTCGGTCCGCGGCGAGATGGCCGACGAGGAATTCACCCTCTACGAGGCGACCGGCAACCGTCTTTTCCTCGATGCGGCCTGCGCTTCGTACGAAGAGGCCGCCCGTCTCTACCCGACCAACGCGCTCTACCATGCGGCTTGGGCGATGGCGCTCCACGCGGCGGGAGAAACCGAAAAGGCGCAGGACGAAAAGGCCGAGGCGCTCCGACTCGACGCGCTCACGCCGCACGAAGACCGTAAAATCCCCGAAGAGCTGAAATCCCTCTTGACTTCCATCGGCGAAAACGAGTAATCTTCCCTGTCATTTGAAGCGTTTGTTTCCACTCACCGCAGAGAGGCGAAGAGAGATGAAAAAGTGTATCGTTCTCGGCATCCTGTCCCTGGCGCTGCTGGGCGCGGCGGGGTGTCAGTCTCTCAACGACGACCCCAACAACCGATGCTGCTGGTTTCCGAGTCTTATCGCGCCCGGATATCTGAATCCCGCGCACGAAAAGGGGTATCCCGACGGAACCGATCCGTATCCGAACGCCAATATCGGGCCGCGCAATCTGCAGATGCGCCCGCACGGCTACGATCTGCCCCGAAGCTGGAACGCCGACGT
>ONWH01000272.1 GCA_900321495.1 uncultured Planctomycetota bacterium | reverse complement strand
CTGCCCCGGAGCTGTCCCGCCGAAACTGATGTTCATGCCGAGCGTTTCACCGCTCCGGAATTGACCATGCAGCACCTCGGTCTCCTCGTCGGAGACGATCCTGACGTCGTGGATTCCAACCAGGAAGCAATAGTCCAGAGCGAACTCGATCGCCGGTTTATTCGCGAACGGAAGCATGTACACGGGATAGCCAGGAAAAAAACGTTTCAGTTCCGTATTTCCATGCACCGGACAGAAAATAAGCGCCTTCATCATTTCAGTACGCCCCCTTTCCCGTCAGCACGGCAGGAACCGTCTTAAGGAGGATCAGAACATCTTTCCAGACCCCCTGCCCCCGGATGTATTCCTTGTCAAGCACGACCTGTTCCCGGAACGGAATGTCGCTCCGTCCGGAAATCTGCCAGATGCAGGTAATCCCCGGCAGAATATTCAGGCGTTTCCTGTCATCGAGCGAGTACTGCGCGACCTCGGACGGCAACGGCGGACGCGGGCCGACCAGGCTCATGTCGCCAAGCAGAACATTGAAAAACTGCGGAGCTTCATCAATGCTGTATTTCCTGATGAAACGGCCGCACCTCGTAATGCGCGGATCGTTCTTCATCTTGAAAATCACGCCGTCTTTGGATTCATTCGTCTTTTCCAAAGCGGCACGCCTGACTTCGGAGTCGGTATACATGGAACGGAACTTGTAGAAATAGAACGGACGTCCATGCAGCCCGATTCTGACCTGCCGGTAAAAAAGCGGCCCGGGAGAATCAAGTTTCAGCCAAACGGAAATCACCAGAAAAAGCGGCAACAGTATGATGATCGCGGCCAAGCTGCCGCAGACATCCATCCAACGCTTCAGAATACGGCTGCATTCTACGGAAAAAATACGAATGCGTTTTTTGATGCTTGTGCGGATTCTCGGCAAAAAAGCGGCCGGGGAGGACATGGATTCAGATAACAGGGAAAAACCGTCAAAACCGGATGCAATACTGACTCCGGACGCATCTGCGTCCTGCATCCGGGAAAACATCTTCGTTTCCCAATTCGCTGACTTCAGGCTTTTCAGCCTCATTTCAGCCTCCTTAGCCGATAATACACCGCCCAGTTCGCAGGCAGCGCGTGTTACGCCTCGCGGGCCGCCTTGATCGCTTCGCTCAGCTCGTCGTAAATATCGAAAATGCGGAATGCCTTCGTGATCTCGAAGATCATTCTCGCACGCTGCGTCAGGTTCGCCAGCTTCAAAGTCCCGTTGAATTCCGTACAGCTTTTCAGGCAGAACACCAGCGTTCCCAGTCCCGTACTGTCCAAATTCTCCATCTCAGACAAATCGAACACAAACTTGCGCTGGGTGGCAAACAACTCAAGAAATTTGGAACGGAGCGTTTCCGCATTTTCTGCAGAAAGATGGCCTTTGATCTGAATGACCTCGATTCCATCGTTTTCAAAATTGGAAATTTCCATGTGTTTCTCTCTGGTTCCGTGTTTCAAAAAGCAACGTGCACATCACGTCTTCTCTAAAATAAGATACATCGTATTTACAAAAAATCAACTGTTTTTTTCCATTCTGACTGTTTTTTTCTCTCTTTTTTGCTTTTTTCTTCCTTTTTTCGTCATTCTATTTCCAAACAATCAGAAATCCTTTTATTATTTCAAGATTAAATATCTATTGGAAAAACATGATTTTTCAAAATAGATGAACTTGTTTTCAAAGAATTTTGCATTTTAAAAAATGGGGTTCTGAAAAAACAGATAGTGTCAAGGCAGAAAGATGAATGATCCCATCATACTAATCCGTCTTTAGAAAAAAGGGGAAGTAGAATAGAGACATCAGTATCCGGCGGAATGCAGCGCGTTGTCAAGATGTTCCAGGAAGTCCTGAACCGCTTCGATCGTACTGCCGATGATTTCCTGTTCTTCGGGCGTTTTGAGCATGCGCTGAAGTTGTCCGGTCTGAAGATAATCCAGTTGCGCGCGATAATCCTTTTCGAAGCTCTCGCGCTCTTTTTCCAGCTCTTCGGGCGACATGTTTTCGATGGACGATTCGCTGAGGTCGGCGATCAGCCGGATCAGCTCTTTTCCGCCCTCGCATTCGTCAATCACGTCCTGACGCTCCTCGGGCGTACCGCGGAATCTCCGGAGCAGATCTTCCGCCTCATGCCGCATTTCCCCGACGTCGAACTTGGCTTTGTTGCGCTCGTCCAGAGTCTTCCTGGACTTACCGTCCTTCGCCGGACGGGAATCCCCCGTTCGTGTGTCCGGTTCATCCGCCGCGTCGCCCGGTTTCGCCCGGAGGCCTTCCTCCTCCACAATGGGTTCATCGGGTTCGTCCCCGGACGGCTGGAGACGCGACCCCGACCGCAGGGCAATCGCGGCCGCGGCAAGCATAAGCGCCGACACAATGAAGATAAGAACGGTATAAAGCCTGTTGTTCATGCGGAAATCAGTCGTTCGGGAAGAGTTCGTCCAGATTCAGGATGCGGACCTTGCCGTACTTTTTGAGGCCGTCCTGGTCGATCTGCTTCAGGTCGGCGAGGATCAGGATGATGTTCTTTTTTCCGGCGACGCGCGTCTTCGCCTCGCCGAGATACTGTTCCAAGCTCATTTTGAGCAGACCTTCGTAGGCGGTTTTCCGCGACTCTTCCTTCAGGTCGAACTTCTTCATCGTACGGCGGACGCCGTAGTAGTTTTCCTTCTGGACGCGGACGTTGCGGTACTGCGAAAGCAGGTTCTGACGTGAGGACTCGAACGCCGCCGCGGCTCCGGTCTCCGGGTTGTTCAGCAGGGCAAGAACGCCGTCGAGCGAGGTATAGAACTTGTCGTGCTGGGTGCCGATCGCACCGTAGGACATGGAGTAGCCGTTCGGGTCGCGTCCTGGGTTGGAATAGCCCGCGCCGACCGAATACGCCAGCGCCTGGCGTTCGCGGAGTTCGTTCATGAACGTGCGGGATTCGAGCGTGGAGTAGAT
>ONWH01000158.1 GCA_900321495.1 uncultured Planctomycetota bacterium | reverse complement strand
TGTTTCTGCATGGGATCGCGGGTCAGAGTGACCGTCGGCTCTTCAGCCTGAAGCGCCGCTAAGACCGCGAAGGGGAAGGTATTCGTGTAGGGGACGGACTCGACCACTCTCTTCCCTGCGGTCTCGAGTTCGCCGATCAGTTGCCGGGCGGTCTCGAGCGCGGCGCCGGTTCCGTAGATCACCAGCGCGTTCTGGCCGTCGATCCGGTCGATTTCAATTCCCGCGATCATGTTGCGCAGCAGTTCGCTCGTTGCCTCCGGATCGGCCTTTTCGAGACGGAATATCTTCATGTATGTGCCGGTGTCCGCGGAAAACTCCGCCCCGACGCTCTCGTCCGAAGCGGTCTGGAAGTTCTGCGGATCCAGGGGGAGCAGGGTCGTTCCGTTCCCTTCGGGGAACTCCCCGTCGGCCGGGGGTTCCGGATCGGAAAGGGGCGAAGTGGGATTTACCGGGAGCGGCGGGATCGGTTTGCCCGTCAGCTGCTCGGCAATCTCGCGAACCGCTTCGAGCTGGGCTTTCGTCCCCCAGAAGTTGATACGGCCCGCTCCGGCGTCCTCAACTTTGACGAGACCTTCCATTTCGGAATCGTCCTGAAGTTTCTCGAAGACCGCATTGAACTGCGCAAGCTGCTTGGCCGTCATGGCCAGGGAGAAGAAGCTCCGCTCCTGGGTCAGGGCGGCGTAATGCTCTTTCAGCGCGCTGACTGCGTCGGCCATCGACTTCTGATCGCGCGGTGAACCGACGACCAGAAGGCTGTTCTTCGTCTTGTCGTACGTAACCTGCGCGCTCGGCACCATCCGCTGGAGAGCGGCCACCTCGCGGGGCGACATCCCCTTATCGGCGCCCATGTCATAGACGGCGAACGTCTCTTTCTGGGGCTGGGACATCGGCGTCTGGAGAAGCTCGACCGCCTTTTTGATCTTCTCCTGGTCTTCGGGCATCGCCACAACCATGACCTGCTTGGTCATCTCGTTAAAGACGATTGTCGCGCCGGGACAGAGGGTCTGGAGCCCTTCGGTGATCTCTTTACCGATCTCGAGCATGGTGCCCGAACCGAGAAGATATTCCAGGGGAATATTGAAGCGCTGCGCGACGACACGCAGATTCTCTTCGGACATGTTGGTGATGTTGTCGAGCGGATAGACCTTGACGGTAAGATCCTTCGAGGGGTCGCCCCCCTCTTCGAGCCGTTTGACAAGTCCGTCGATCACGGCGTGCACGCTCGGAATCGCCAGGTAACTGATCTGAGAGGCGGCGGGATTATACAGAGGGCGCGCCGACGGGACGAACTTTTTGACTTCATTGTCGACAAAGGTCGGCGAGACGTTCGTCAGGATATACGTCTGCCAGACCGGCAGGGTCAGAGCCGGAGGGATCGGCGGATTGAGGATTCCGAGCGCGACCTGAACAATCTCACGCAAAGCGTTGACCGAGTCGACAATCAGAAGCGCGTTGCCGGTCAGCGCCTGGGTCGAATTATACGGCCCCTGGAACGGCTTGATCGCCGCCAGGACCTTGGCCAGCGGACGCTGGCCAAGCGGCAGAGTCAGTGCAACATAGGAGAAGCGGCTCTGCTCAGGGAGCTCTTCCACCGTCACTTTCGGAAGGAACTGCATCGGGATCGGCCCGTCCTTGAAGTTGTGGACGTAGAGCATATTTCCGGTCCGCAGAAGGGTGTACCCCTGAAACTGGAGACGCCCGTTCAGGATATCGAACGCCTCTTTCGGCGTATAACTGTTCTTGTCGTTGTAGTTGAATGTCCCCGGCGGGGGGGCGTTCATCACAAGCTGGAGCCCCAGTTCGGCGGCAAACCATTTCAGAACGTTCGCCCAGGGCTCTTTGCTGAACCGGATCGTGATCAGCTTGTCATTGACCGCCTGTTCGAAGTTTTTGAGCTGTTCCGGTTTCAGGAGTGCCTTGAGCTGCTCTTCGCTCTTCTGAACGATCTCGGGCCACTGGTTCTGATCGGACGCCGCGGCCAGAGCGGCGGAACGCTCGGTCATCAGGCGGGTGACTTCCTCCTGCTGGGCGGGGGTAAGCCCGACCATCGCCGCGACGTTCGGGAAAAGGAGACGCGAATAGCTCTTGGCCGGATCGTAATTGGCGATGAACTCGGCGCCCGGCTCAGCTTCGGCTGCCGGGGCCGGCGGCGGATCCTGCCCCGGAAGAGGGGCCGCCGCCATGACAGACAAACCGACCGCGGCGGCCAGAAGAATGCCGCGGCTCAGAAAACTTTTTATCGTTGACATATTCAGCTTCGTCCCATATCGCAGACCCCGCGCGTACCGCAGCCCGCGCGGTCTTTTCATTCGGATTTCGCCTGCGCCCGGCTCCTACATCCGCCGGACGCAGATCAACGGCATCAGCCGCCCGCCGCCAGGGCACAATGCGGCTACAGTATCCCTGATGAGAGGATATGCTATAGCGGACGGTTTGTCCAGTAAACGGCGTTAAAAACTACCTGTCCTTTTCATTTTACATATCCATTATGCCGTTTATAACAAATCTGCGAGGTTTGGGCAAGTTAGCGAAAACAAGAGAAATTTTATGGCCCGGTCGGCTGACCGGAACGGAATACGGGGTATAATTCATCGTATCAGTGTCCAGTCAGCCGCCGTTTTTGAGCGGGAAAGCCGCCGCATCCGATGACAGAGTATCTTGAAATCACCCCCGCCCTTTCCATTTCAACGGGCGAGATCGAATTCACCTATGTCCGGAGTTCCGGTCCCGGGGGTCAGAACGTCAATAAGGTCGCCAGCAAAGCGGTCCTCCGCTGGAACCTTGGCGCTTCTCCTCTTCCGGACGAGGCAAAATGGCGGTTCCGCCGGCTCTATCCCTCGTACATTTCCGAAGGGGGAGACGTAATCCTGACCGGCCAGCGGTTCCGCGACGCGCCGAAAAACCGGACCGACTGTCTTGAAAAGCTGAGGCAGATGATCTTAAAATCGCTCGAAAAACCGAAAAAACGGATTCCGACCAAGCCGACCCGCGGATCGGTCCGCCGCCGGCTCGCCGAAAAGGCGAAACATTCCGCGAAAAAGGAGCTCCGCCGCCCCCCGGGCGCGGACGACTGACGGAACACCGGTCCGGTGGTGAGCAAAGACGGCTTTTTCCTCTTTCTTCGGAGGGATACTTTGGTATAATACCCAGTGCTTACAATGGTCCGAACTTCTTTACGAAAGGAGAAATCAAATGGATACTTTCGCTTTCCTGACATTTGCCCTTGGAGGCGGAGCGGCCGTCGGCTTGGGGATTCTCGGGGTCGTCGTTCTCTTCCTCCTCTGGGCGGTCGGCGTCTACAACTCACTGGTCCGGAGCCGGAACAACTACAAAAACGCCTTCGCACAGATCGACGTGCAGCTCAAACGCCGCTATGACCTGATCCCGAACCTGGTCGAAGCGGTTAAGGGATACATGGGCCATGAACGGGGCACTCTGGAAGCGGTCATTCAGGCGCGCAACCTGGCGATCAACGCTCAGAAGGCCGCCGCGCAGGACCCGGGAAATCCGGAAGCGATGAAACAGCTAAACGGGGCCGAAGGAGAACTCACCGGCGCTCTTTCCCGTCTGATGGTCGTCTGCGAAGCGTATCCCGACCTGAAAGCAAACCAGAACATGCTCGAACTCCAGGAAGAGCTCACCTCGACCGAAAACAAAGTCGCGTTCGCCCGCCAGGCCTACAACGACGCGGTCACCTCGTATAACAACATGCGCGAGGTCTTCCCCGCCAGCATCGTCGCCGGGTTCGGCGGTTTCGGTCCCGCCGCGCTGATGGAGATCGAAAACAAGGAAGAGCGCAACGCTCCGAAAGTTTCGTTCTGAAATTTCCCGTCCGGCACATATAGCCAAAAAAGGAAAACCGGCTATAATGACCTTCGGCGCGCACCGGCGGCGTGATGCCGTCTCCGGTGCCGGGCGCTGTTTGTCCAAGGCAATCAATGAAGGAACGCCCTCTTAGCGGACGGGCGTTCCTTTTATTTACCTCCCGGAAACGAACAAGGAGTTTCGAATAATGGCTTCTATTCCGATGACCCGCGAAGGGTACAATCGCCTGAAGAAAGAGATTGACCGTCTTGAAAACGAAGAAATGCCGAAAGTCCGCGACCAGATCGCCACGGCGCGTGCCGAAGGGGACCTGAGCGAAAACGCCGAATACCATGGCGCGCGCGAAAAGCAGGGGCTTCTCCAGGCGAAGATCGATGAACTGAAAGGGCGGCTCGGCAGCGCGCAGATTATCGACCCCGCCGACATGCCCCAGGGAGAGATCCGGTTCGGCGCAACGTTCACCGCCACCCGCCTCGACAACAATGAAACGAAGACCTATACCCTGGTCGGCGCCGGTGAAGATGATCCGTCCAGCGGCAAGATCCTGGCCACCAGCCCCCTGGCCAAATCGTTCCTCGGCAAGAAAGAGGGGGAAGAGGCTGTTTTCACCACCCCCCGCGGGGTCAAACGGACCTACAAAATCGAATCGATCACCTACGGAGAATGATCCCGTTTCAACGGCCGTTTTCCCCGCCCGGCCGGCTGAACGGGAAAAATGGACCGGGAGAAGCGGTTTTAATCGGCCGGGCCGTTCAAAATACGAAAAAAATCCTGTTTTTTCCCCCCTCTCCTTGCTTTTTTCGGTGTATTCGGTTATTCTAACGGGTGAGGGGAACGGGGCAAAAGAAGGAATATCATAAGAGTTATTTTTTTCATAACGGGGCGTCGGGGGGAACCCCGCCTCGGCGTCTTAAAAAATCAAGGGAACGCAAACAATGAAAAAGAGAACAGGTTTTACGCTCATTGAGCTGTTGGTCGTCATTTCGATTATCGGCATGCTGGCGGGGATGCTCCTCCCGGCGGTTCAGTCGGCCC
>ONWH01000157.1 GCA_900321495.1 uncultured Planctomycetota bacterium | reverse complement strand
GAGGTTGAAGTCGTTGATATACATCGAGGCGAGCTTGCTCTGCAGCGTGGTGAAGATCGAGTTGATCGGCACCTGCATCATTTCCGACTTTTCGCGGTCGATGACCAGGTTGAGCTGCGGCGTCTCGGCGTTGAAGAGGGACATCGCGCGGAGCGTTTCGGGGAAGTTCTCCTTGTCGGCGCCCAGACGCGCGGCGAAGAGGGAGGCTTCCTGCGAGAGGGCTTCCGGCGTCACGCTCCCGGACCCGCAGAAGACGCACGAAATGCCTCCTGTCACCCCCAGCCCCATAATCGCGGGCGGCGTGAAGCAGATGATGCGGGCGTCGGCGACCTGATCGCAGATCCCCTGGACGCGGGCCGCCAGAGCCCCAAGCTGGAGTTCGGGCGTGGTGCGCTGACTCCAGTCGGTGAGCTGGACGATCATCATCGCGTTGTTTTCGCCCTGGCCGCCGGTCAGGCTCATCCCCGTGATCGTCAGAACGTCCTGAACGCCCTCAACCTTTGACATGGCGTTGTACAGCAGTTCCATGACCTTCTCGGCGCGGGCGGTGGTGGCGCCCGGCGGCAGCTCGACGCTGCAGAGGATGGCGCCCTTGTCTTCGACCGGCAGGAACGAACTGGGCGTGTGCGTGAAGAAGTAGACGTTGGCGGCGATCACCGCGGCGAAGACCAGGATCGCCAGGATGAAATGCCGGACCAGAAGCCGGCAGAAAGCGATGTAGCTGACGCGGCTCTTTTCGAGGATGTAGTTGAACGGCTTGAAGATCGGGGTGAAGATTCCGTTGATGATCTTGTCCGAAAGGCCGTATTCCTTTTTCGCGCGCAGAATCATCACGCAGAGCGCCGGCGAAAGTGAAAGCGCGTTGATCGTCGAGATGACCAGCGAAACGCTCATGACCACGGCGAACTGCTTGTAAATCTCGCCGACCATCCCGCCGTAGAATCCGATCGGGATGTAGATGGCGACCGAAACGAGCGTGGTGGCGATGATCGCGCCGGTGATCTGCTTCATGCCGCGCATCGTGGCGTCTTTGGCGGAAAGGCCCTGCTCGATGCCGACCATCACGTTTTCGACAACGACGATGGCGTCGTCGACCAGCGAGCCGATGACCAGGATCAGCGCGAACATCGTCAGCACGTTGATCGAGTAGCCGAGCATCGCCATAAAGGGGAACGTGCCGAGCAGCGAGACCGGAATCGCCAGCGCCGGAATGAGGGTGGCGCGCCAGTCCTGCAGGAAGAGGTAGGTCACCAGGACGACGAGGATGAGCGCGGTAACGAGCGTTGTCGCGATCTCCTGCATCGAGATTTTGATGAACTTCGTCGGGTCGAACATCACCCGGTACGAAACGCCGTCGGGGAACCGGCTGGCGAGTTCGTCCATCTTGGCGCGCGCCTTGGTGACCGCGTCGAGCGCATTGGCGTCGATGTTCCGGAAAACCCCGATCCCGACGCTCGCCTTGCCGTTCGCCATGACCGAGTTGGCGTACGACTCGGACCCCATTTCGATGCGGGCGAGGTCTTTCAGTTTGACGATGTTCCCTTCGCCGTCGCTCTTGACGATGATCTCTTCAAATTCGGAGACCTTGGTCAGGCGCCCCTTGACGTTGATTTTGAACTGCATCATATCGTTGCTGCGGTCGATTCCGACGGAACCGGCGGCGGCCTGGATATTCTGAGTCCGGATTGCGGCGGCGATTTCGGCGCTGGTGATCCCCATCGCCGACATCTTGAGCGGGTCGAGCCAGATGCGCAGCGAGTAATACGACCGCGAGAACATTTCGGCGGAGTTGACCCCTTCGACGCGCGAGAGGGGGTCGATGACCATCGTCTTGGCGTAGGTCGCCAGCTCGTTGATCGGGTAGACTTTCGGATCGGCCTCGATGGCGAAGACCGAAAGCATGTCGCTCGACCGCTTCTGGACCTGAATCCCCTGCTGCTTGACGTCGGCGGGGAGGAACGGTTCGGCGCGGCTGATCGCGTTCTGCACGTTGACCTGGGCGATATCGCCGTCGGTCCCGTAGTCGAAGATGAGCGTGAGCTGGTACGACCCGGTGTTCGACGAGGTCGACGAGTAGTAGAGCAGATGCTCGAGACTGTTCATCTCGATTTCGATCGGTGCGGCGACCGAGTCGACGATATCCTGGGCGCTGGCGCCGGGATAGGTGACGCGCACCTGCACCTGCGGCGGCGCGATTTCGGGATATTCGGCGATCGGCATGTTCTTCAGTGTCAGCACACCCGCCAGCATGAAGAAGAGGCTCAGAACGATCGCCGATTTCGGGCGGTTGATGAAGTAGGCGGAAATCATTTATCGGCACCCCCGTTCGGCTTGGCGGCTCTCTTCGCGTCTTTTCCGTCCGCCTTGGCCGGAGCGGCGGGCGCTCCCTGCGGAGCGGCCGGGGCCGCCGCCGCTTCTTCCAGTTCGAGGGCCTTCTGATCGAAGACCGGCTTGACCGGGAGGGCGGGCATCTGCGGATTGGCGGCGCAGACGCCGTTTTCGTCGACCAGCATCAGCGGGTTCACCTTGTTGGCGCCGCCGATCACGACGGTTTCGTCCGGTTCGAGCCCCTTGGCGACGCACTGCGTATTCCCGTCGGCGGGTCCGAGTTCAATCGGCCGTTTGCGCAGATTGGCGACCGGGGTGCCGTCGGGGAGTTTGTTTTCGACAACGACATAGACGAACTCGCCACGGTCGTCGTGCATGACGCCCGAAGCGGGAATGCTCGGATACGACTGGGATCCGGGACGCCGCAGAATGACCTTGGCGATCCCGCCGGGGTTCAGGAGCCCGTCGGGATTTTCGAATTCCGCCCAGACCTGGATCGTATCGAGGTTGGTGACCCGGTTATCGATGAACTTGATCTTTCCGGCCCCCTTGTACTCGGAGTTGTCGGCCAGGCGGATCTTCAGTTCGGTATTGTTCCTCAGCGCGTCGGCGCTTTCGAAGAGGGAGACGAAATCGGTCTCGGAGATCGAAAAGCGGATGTAGATCGGGTCGAGCTGGGCGATCGAGACCAGCGCGCCGTTATTCGGGGTGATGAAGTTCCCCTGGGTATATGTCAGGCGGCCGGCGCGCCCCTTGATCGGCGAATAGATGGTGGTGTGCGAGAAGTCGAACTCGGCGATGTCGACCTTCGACTTGGCGAGTTCCAGCTGTCCTTCGGCATCGGTCACTTTCGCCTGGGCCGCTTCGAGCTGGGCTTTCAGGCTGTCGAGCGTGGCCAGGGCGCTGTCGACGTCGTCTTTGGACCCCGCGCCCCCCTTTTCGAACAGCTGCAGGCAGCGGTCGTAGTTCGCCTGGGCATATTTGATCTTGGCCTGGATTTCGAGGATATTGGCGGCGCACTGTTTCAGGGCCGACTCGCACGAGACGACCTGCGCCTTGGCCGCGCGCAGATTGGCGACGTATTCGGTATCTTCGATGTTAAAGAGGAGCGCGCCCTTTTCGACGACCGAGCCCTCTTTGAAGTTGATCTTTTCGAGCTGACCGGAAACGCGGGCGATCACATGGACCGTTTCGATAGCCTCGGCCGAGCCGCGGTACTCGCGGCTGAGCGAGGGGACCGTCTCGGCGACTTTCGCGACCAGAAGGGGAGTCGGTTTCATCGCCATCCCGGGGGCCTGTCCGAAACAGGCGGAGGTTGCGGCCAGCAAGACCGGGATGATCGCAAGACCTAAACGGGAAAATCTCATAGTTTGCTCCTGAGCATCAAAAAAACGGGCGCCCGGACAACGGGTAAGGGGCGTTTCCGCGGACAGAATGTTCTTTGCCTATTTTCTGTTAACAGTCCATAATTTCCCCTCTCCCCCATTTATATCCCTATGTACTCTATTCGTCAATATAGCGCCTCTCCTTTTCCCGGAGGTTTCGGGCGCGGATTTTGTGCCGATTCGCGATAGGATGCTAGGTTTTTTAACGGATGGGAAGAGTTTCTCTCAAAAAGGGGAGCGGCGCTTTTCCGCGGCGGGGCGGGGGAAGGGTCCGCGCGTCAGACGATCTCCTGGAGGTCGGCGGCGCTGAGGGTGCAGTCGCAATGTCTTCCCAGAATGCTCAGATTGACAATCACATGGACTTCGTTGACCCGTTTGACCACGACCACTTCGGTGCCGGCCAGCGGTCCCGACTTGACCATCACGGTCATTCCGGGCCGGATTCCGGGATTGACGACCACTTTGCGGTGTTCGGCGAGGAGTTCGCACTTCCGGACGCGGTTCAGGTCGGCGATAAACGCCTCCTGGATTTCGGGCTTTTCGCAGAGGTCGAGGGTCAGGACTTCCGGATACCGGACGATGTTCGTATAGAGGGTGTTCGGAACCTCGAGAAAGAGGTAGCTCGTGAACATCGGGATCCAGGTGACGACCTTTCCGCGGTTATGCACCCGCATCTTTTTGATCAGGGGGAGATAAGTGCGGATTCCGAAGCCGTTGAGCTTCTGTTCGAACTTCTTTTCGGCTCTCGGGCGGAGATAGGCGAAGCCCCAGAAGTACCCTTCCCGGGGAACGATAAAAGGCCCGTCGTCGTCGAGATCTTCGGTGGACATAAAACCTATCCAAAAATCACAATCGGTCTGTTATGACCGTTGACTTGCCATTGTTTCGGCTTATACTGGTATTATGTTACGGGTTTGGCTCCATCGGGCCGGCCCGCTTTCCGATTATAAACTTATGTCCGTTTTCGGCAAGAGTACTCTGCTGAAAATCCCGATTCTTCGCGCCGGGTTTGCCCCCGCGAGGTGACGTGGTTTTGTCTTATGAGCGAAAATCTGTCCAAAAAAATCCTTGTTCTCTGCAACCAGTCGAGGATCCTCTACCTGACCCGTTTTGAGCTGATCAAGACGCTTCTGGACCGCGGCGACACCGTTCTGATTTCGGCTCCGAAATCCCCCTATTCCGCCCCGTTCGAGGAGGCGGGATGCCGGATGGTCGACACGCCTCTGGACCGCCGCGGGCTGACTCCGTGGAGCGATTTCAAGCTCCGCGGCGCCTACACGAAGATCCTCGCCGAGGTCGGGCCGGACCTTGTGTTGACCTTTACCATCAAGCCGAACATCTACGGTGTCCGTGCCGCGGTCGGGGCGGGGATTCCCGCCATTCCGACGATCACCGGCCTGGGCACTTCGATTCAGCGGCGCGGATTCCTGCAGAAGCTTGTCTTTCACCTCTACCGCAGCACGTTCCGGCACGTTCCGGCGGTCTTCTTCCAGAACACCGCCAACATGGAGCTGTTCCGCCTTTTGGGAATGGTCCGTCCCGAGCAGGCGATCCTGGTCGCCGGTTCGGGGGTCAATCTGGAGAAGAACGCCGTCCAGCCGTATCCCGGGCCCGGCGAGCCGGTCCGGTTCCTTTTCATCGGCCGGCTGATGGAAGAGAAGGGGATCAACGAGTACATCGAGGCGGCGCAGCGGATGCGCGCCGTTCATCCGGAGGTCCGGTTCGGGGTGCTCGGCTATTCCGAAGAGAGCGACATTCTCGGCAGGGTCAAGGACCTTTCCGAAAAGGGGGTGATCGACTATTACGGCTATGCCGACGACGTCCGCCCCTATATAGCGCAGGCGCATGCCGTGGTTCTCCCCTCGTGGCACGAGGGGATGGCGAACACGCTCCTGGAGGCCGCTGCGGCGGGCCGTCCGGTGATCGCCTCGGTGATTTCCGGCTGCGCCGAGACGTTCAGCGAGGGGGGGACCGGATTCGGGTGCCGTCCGCGCGACGTGAACAGCCTGTTCCGTGCCCTGACCCGGTTCCTTGCGCTTTCGCACGAAGAGCGTGAAAGAATGGGCGCCGCCGGGCGGACCAAAATAGGGCACGAGTTCGACCGCCGCAAGGTGAACGAGACCTATCTGGAAGAGATCGACCGCGCTCTGGGCTGATCCTCGGTGACCGGCGACCGTCATAATGCGGCCGCGAGTAAACTGTTGGTCGCCTGTTTTTTAAGAGCTATCTTGAATTATCCGGAGTAAGCGGTATAGTTACGGTACATGTCGGTGGTGGAATTGAACTTTACGGAGAGAAGACTATGTCAGAGATGTTTTCCGAAACCGTCGAAAGTCAGCTTGTAGGAGATGCAAGGGTTTTACAGCAAGGTCTTGTTTCTTTTCCGGAGGAAGTCCTTGCCCGTTTGGGTGTGAGTGACGGAGCACGTCTAAAACTGGTATGCAAGGGAGACCGGGTTGTTGTCATGAATGCTGCCGTCTACGCGATGGAAAAGTTACAGGACCGGATGGAAGGTGAAGCGGAACGAGTGGGCTTCGGTTCCGTTGAGGACGCGGACGCGTTTATCAAAGAGATTCGGACCGAAAGAATAAGATAATCGGATGAAAGTCTTCATCGACACAAATGTCCTGTTTTCTGCCTCCCTCTACCCTTCTAGCATCGTTGCTGCCGCCTATTTCAAGGCGGTTTTTCCTCCTAACAGGGGATACATATCAGATTACGTTATTGAGGAGCTGAACCGAGCCTGCAAGAGGAAATTCCCCGAAAAAATGGGAGCTTTGGCGGAATTCCTTTCGGAATCATTACCGGAGCTGGTAGTCGT
>ONWH01000155.1 GCA_900321495.1 uncultured Planctomycetota bacterium | reverse complement strand
CTTGACAGCGACGGCAACGCCGTACACGGATGGACCGAACGTTTTGGGATTCGAAAATTGGAGGTTCGCGGAAAACAGTTTTTCCTCAACGGATATCCCTATTTCTTTCGCGGCTTGGGCGATCATCATTACGATCCGATAACTCTGACCGAGGGGCCCGATCGTGACCGTTTCATTCAGCATCTCCTGCTCTATAAGGAGGCGGGATTCAACTATGCGCGGCATCACACACATACCCCGTTGCCGGAATATTTCGAAGCCGCTGATGAGGTCGGTTTTCTGCTCCAACCTGAGTTGCCGTATTATCACGACACGACCTGCGAAGGTTTTTTGTTCGACCCGTTGCGCGATCTAAGCGAATTACACCGGAATTATAGAAGATACACATCTTTTGCGACCTACTGCTGCGGCAATGAAGGCTGGCTCGGCACTCCGCTCGACGAAATTCTTTACAAGTGGGTGAAAACGAACGATCCGGACCGCCTTATTATTCATCAAGACGGGGGTCGGAACATCGCGGGAGTGAATTCCGACTTTTTGACCGGAGACGACAAGGAGCCCGGATTTACATCTGCGATGATTCGGCCGTGGCCCGCTGGACAGTTCGATCATCTGAATGCACCGTTCGTCGCCCACGAATACTTAAATCTCGCGATTAAAATGGATCCGCGATTGGAAGACCGATTTACCGGAGTCCGTCTTTCTCCCGTTCATACCGATAGCTACCGTGCTCTTCTCGCCGAATGCGGCCTGGACGAGGAGTGGGGTGTTGCAACGCTCCGTGCCGCGGCAAAACTTCAGGCCTATTATCAAAAACAAGGGATCGAATCCGCCAGACTCGATCCTGAATGCGACGGGTACGACTTCTGGTCGATTACTGACGTTTCCATTCCTTCCGGTTCGGGAAATGCCGTTGCCGCCCAGGGATACTTGAACGCATTCTGGGAACCTCGCCCCGACGGTATCCCGCCGCGCGAGTTCCGGCTTTTTAACGGACCGACTGCTCTGATTGCCGTCTTTGACCGAGAACAACCAATTTTCACTTCTGGTGAAGAGACGAACGTCTTTTTCAATCTTTCGCATTTCGGATCTTCGCCGATCCCTCCAGGTGGCCTCACGTGGACATTGAGCGATTCCGAAGAACTTTTCCTAAATGGCACTCTTCAGCTTCCCGCTTTCGAACCGGGGACCGCAGGCAGAATTGCCTCGCAAAAAATTGTTCTTCCGCAGACCGACAAACCGCGGAAGTTGGTGTTTCGGATCGCGCTTGACCAAACGGAAATTTCGAACTCTTACCAGTGCTGGCTCTTCCCTCACAGGGAGAAGATGTCGTTGGACCGTTTCGTGATTTCTGATTCCATCATCGGGTACTTCAACGATTTCTATGAGAACGTCCGCCTTTACGGCGATCCGTCTATGACGCCGGAAGATATCCTCATCGCCCCCCCTGACGATCCTGTCGCAGTTGAGGCTGTGCGGGACGGAAGATCTGTCTTCCTGATCGCTCATGCGTCTCTCGAACCGGATGTTAGTCTCGGATGGTGGGCTTTGGGAACACAGGTCGGTACCGCTTTCGCCGATTCTCCCGCTTGGGGCGAGTTTCCCCTCGACTCTTGGATGAATCCTCTCTGGTTTCGGATGATTCGTAAAGGCGCCTACGACCTGCGGCAAGGGATGCCGATTCCCGGCTTGAAACCGCTTGCTGTCGGAGAGGGACGTGACAGTTATTACCTGTATCTCGGAGAATCGTTTGAAGACGGACAGCATATCTTGGCCAGTTACGCACTCGATCTCTTTAAGGGAACGCCCGAAGCGCTTTGTTTGCTCGACGCTCTGTTGAATCGTCTCGCGAGTATAGGGAAAGAAGGGGAATAGCCGCAGTCGCATGGCAAACAATCAGACAAGGAAAACAGATCAGGTATCGAACATCAAGAAAGAAAAGAAGGTGGATAAAAGTCTCCGGAGGGAGGGACTGCGATAGAGATTTTGTAAATTCGTTTTTTATGGCAAGAAGAGATCGTGTTATGAAACGACTATGTTGAGGGATTTACCCCGTTCGAATTTGCTAAACTCGAACGGACAGCCATGTAATGTCATGTTATTTCTTTAAAAGTTGTGGATATCCAACAGGTGTTCATATCGTCTTGTCGGAAAAATGTAATCATCGTTGTTGGAACTAACGATTGTTTTATCAATTCCATTTGTTATAATCTATA
This sequence comes from uncultured Planctomycetota bacterium, assembly GCA_900321495.1. Classification (GTDB taxonomy): domain Bacteria; phylum Planctomycetota; class Planctomycetia; order Pirellulales; family Thermoguttaceae; genus RUG695. The sequence goes on along the minus strand of ONWH01000155.1, from coordinate 819 downwards.
TGTAGCTAGGGGACGATCAACGATAAATCAGAAGTGAGGAAAACATGCAGAGACGATCATTCTTAAAGAAGGGCATTGCCGCAACAACATTTACTTCACTCATGTCTTCCTTGGCGTTGGGAGATAGTCGATCGGAAGCATGGGAACCGTTTACGGATAAAAAAATTCGGGTGGGGTTGGTCGGCTACGGCCTTTGTAAGTTTTCAGCTCAGTTTGAATTTCAGCATCATCCGAACGTCGAAATTGCAGCGGTCAGTGACCTTTTTCCTGATCGTTGCGCGGAGCTTGCCAAATACGTCGGCTGTGAGAAAACCTATCCTTCTCTCGAAGAAATGGTTAAAGATGATTCAATCGACGCTATTTTTTGCGCAACAGACGCACCAAGCCATGCCAAACATGCCATCCTCTGCATGGAACACGGAAAGCACGTATGCCATGCCGTTCCCGTTTTCTATGGCGATATCGACGATGCCGAACGACTGCTTGAATGTTGTAAAAAGCATCCTGACTTGAAGTATGCAATGTTCGAAACAAGTTGTTTCCATGAAGATCTATATGCTATGGAAAAAATTTATAATGCCGGCGTTTTCGGAAAGCTTCTCTATTCGGAAGGAGAATATGCGCATCCGAAGAGTATTGGTGCGCCACATCTTGCTTCCTACAATGACTGGCGGTCGAACGGTGCTCCTCTTTGGTATCCCACTCATGCTACTGCCTACTATGTCGGAATTACGCACGGTAGTCTTCTTGATGTCAGTGCAATCGGGATTACTGACCTGACCGGAAACGAAAGTCCGAATAAGATCGGTAATGTATTTG
>ONWH01000291.1 GCA_900321495.1 uncultured Planctomycetota bacterium | reverse complement strand
TTTCGCCGCGGGATCGGTCAGTTCGGGGATCGCGCCGCCGGCGACTTCCCAGAAATAGAGACTCGCCGCGCTCCCGCAGGGGGAAAGGCGGCGCCGGTATTTCTCAAATTGCTCTCGGCTGATCGCGCGGTGCCGGTAGACCATGCGCATCCCCCGATGAATGCCGAGATCGCCGAAACTGAGAACGTCGGGTCGGCGGAGCGAAAAGAGAAGGATCATCTCGGCGGTCCAGACTCCGATCCCTTTCAGACGGGTCAGGGTTTGGACCACCTCGCCGTCGGACATCCGCCGGAGCCGTTTCGGGTCGAGTTCGCCTGAACGGAACATCCCGCTGATCCCCCGGATATATTCCGCCTTTCGGGCCGATATGCCGAAACTGCGGAACTGGCTGATCGAAAGCGCCGAAATCGCCGCGGGGGTCATTTCCGGGCACCCGCCGGTCAGGCGGTCCATGATCGCCTGCTGAGCCCGGCCCGAAATCTGCTGACCGACGACGCAGTAGACGAGCGCCGAAAAGAGATCGGGATTGACCGGACGGCAGAGTACGCCGATTCGGTCGATCACCGCGCCGAGCCGGCGGTCTTTCGATTTCAGGTAGTCGAGTTCCCGGTCTTTGCATTTGAAATACATCGGTTTCCCTTTCGGCGCACGGCGGAACTTTGAGGATGCCAACGCCGCTATTTTCCTATATCCGCCGCCCCCTGGCAAGGGGCGGACGCTCCCGTTTCGGCACGCCGGCCGGAGAAACTGTTCTTGCCGCCCGGCGCGGCTTGAAATAAAATACGGCTTTGAAAGTCCGTCATCGTCCGACCGTCAGAACAGGAAGGGGTCTTCCATGGATCAATGTTTCGCTCTCCTCGTTTCGGCGCTTGCCGGTCTGTCGCTGCTGGCCGGCCGCGCCGGCGCACTCGACTATCCGGCTCCCCGCACGACCGATCAGACTGATAACTATTTCGGCGTTTCGGTCGCCGACCCGTTCCGGCCGCTCGAAGACGACCGGTCGGATGAGACCGCCGCGTGGGTCGCGGCGGAAAACAAGCTGACCGCGTCGTATCTCGATCAAATCCCGTTCCGGGACGAAATCCGCGCCGAAATGACCCGGCGGTTCGACTATGTGAAACACTCCGTGCCGTTCAGGAAGGAGAACCGCGTCTTCTACTTCAAAAACGACGGACTCCAGAATCAGCCGGTTCTCTACACGGCCGAACGGCTCGGCGGGGAACCGGAACTTCTCCTCGATCCGAACACCCTTTCCGACGACGGAACCGCCGCGCTCGGGACCTGTTCGATCTCGAAAGACGGGAAGTATCTGGCGTATACCGTTTCACGCGCCGGGTCGGACTGGCAGGAGGCGTATATCATAAACATCGGCACAAAAGAGACGCTCGCCGACCGTCTGCGGTGGATCAAGTTCTCGGATCTGGCCTGGCAGGGGGACGGGTTCTATTACTCCCGGTATCCCGCGCCGGAAGAGGGGAAGGATTTCGTGGCGAAAAACGAGTTCCATCAGGTCTGGTACCACCGGCTCGGCACCGCGCAGTCGGAAGACCGGCTCCTCTGGCTCGATCGGGAACACCCGCAGCGAACCTGCACAGCCTCGACCGACGAGGACGAGTCGGTCCTCTTTCTGAGCGAAGGGGAATCGACGTACGGCAACCGTCTTCTGGCGCTCGACCTGACCCGGCCCGGCGCGGAGTTCACCGAACTCTATCCGTCGTTCGACGCCGAATCGTTCCCGCTCGGCGTTCTGGACGGGAAGTATTACATTCTGACCGATTACCGCGCGCCGCTGCGCCGCGTCGTCGCGGTCGATCCGGCAAATCCCGCGCCGGAAGCGTGGACCGACGTGATCCCCGAATCGGACGATCTGATCTCCGACGCGTCGATCGCCGGCGGCCGGCTGGCGGTCGTCTATCTGAAAGACGCCGCCGAAGAGGGGCGCCTCTTTACCGCCGCGGGGGAAGAGACCGGCCGGATCGAAACGCCGACGCTGGGGATGCTCGGCCTGTCGGGAAACAAGAACGATTCGACCCTCTTCTACTCGTTCACCTCGTTCGTCCATCCGGCGGAAATCTTCAAATTCGACCTCGAAACGGGCGGGACCGAGCCGGTTTTCGACACGGACCTCTCCCTCAATCCCGACGACTACCAAACCGACCGCGTCTGGTACACAAGCAAGGACGGAACGCGCGCGCCCATCTTTTTAACCTACAAGAAAGGGATCGTGCCCAACGGCGAAAATCCGGCGCTCCTCTACGGGTACGGCGGGTTCAATATCAACATGACCCCGATGTTCAAGCCGGAATGGACGGTCTTTCTCGACCGCGGCGGGGTTCTGGCGGTCGCCGTGCTGCGCGGCGGCGGGGAATACGGCGCCGCATGGCACGAGGCGGGCACCAAAGAACGGAAACAGAACGTCTTCGACGACTTTATCGCCGCGGCGGAATATCTGGTGCGCGAGAAGTGGACGTCGCCGGAACATCTGGCGATCCTGGGCCGGTCGAACGGCGGGCTGCTGGTCGGCGCGGCGGTGCCGGGGGTCGGCGTTCTCGATATGCTCCGGTACCACAAGTTCACGATCGGCTG
>ONWH01000153.1 GCA_900321495.1 uncultured Planctomycetota bacterium | reverse complement strand
CACTTCCGGCGACCCGGAAACCGACCTGGCGGGGAACACCCGCGCCGGACACGGCAGTGCCTACGACTGCGGCGCCTACGAGTTCGTCGGCGCCTCTCCGGCGTCTCTGCCGTATTCCGATGCCGCCGACGCGGCGTTCTCGTCGCTCGACGAGGATGATCTGGGAGTTGACTTCGACGTCTTCTGAGACGGTCTCTGACCGGGCCGGGAGATGATCTCCCCGCCCGGCGCGGAACACGAAGGGGGCGGGGCCCGATGCGGGCTCCGCCCCCTTCGCCGTTTCGCGCCGCGCGGCGGCGCGTGACCGGCTTTTGAAAAACGGGGCGCCGAATTGCGTGAACGGGGAGGGGAAGGCGTTTACGGCTGCCGGAAGACCGGCGGGAACTTTTCTTCCGGGAAACGGCCGAAAGGGAACGTCCGCTTGACGGATACCGGTTCCCGAATTAATGAGTCTGTCGGAAACAGTTCGCCTTGCGATTTCCTCTTCCGTGTTCGGCGTATGTGTCGGCGCGCCGCGTTTCGAGGCGCGAACCCGGTCAGCCGCGGTTTAAAAATTCGGAAGGGCTTAATATCTCAATCCCCGAAACCTTAGCGCTGACATTTAAAAGACGGGGGGATCTCCCGTTAAGAGAATGTCCGCTTTATGGACAGGCGCGGCACGCAAGATGGGGCGGTCTTTTATATCGACGAGATCTTTTCTTCATCGGACAACGCCTGGGAGGGTGTCGTCACAATCTGCAGAGAAGGGAGAATATCCAAAAGAAAACTGTTTAACTGCTCAGTCTTTTCAGGAAATTTATCGACGCATTTCCTGAAAATGTTCCTGAAGTACGTAATCCGAAACAAGCGCCTCGTTCGGAGATTCCGATGCGAGGACAAAGGCTTCGGCAACGACCGTTCCTGGAACGATGACGGACGAAATGAGAATGTTGGTATCAGGAAATACCCGCATGTCTATTCCTCTTCGTGCCGCCACTTCGAGAAGAGCTCGAAAACATCCTCGTCGGTTTTACACCCCAGGCGCTCCGCTTCGCCTTTCATTGCCTCCCGGCATTTTTCAATCGCGTAACGGACGGGATTGAAAACGACAATCCGTTGACCGTCAAGAAACGCGGCGCTACGCTTCGGGATTTTCCGGGTCGATTCCGAGCCGTTTGATGTTGTAATGCATCATGCGGGGGGAGAGGTTCAGAAGGCGCGCGGCGGCGGACATGTTCCCCTGCGTCTCTTTCAGGGCTTCGGCGAGAAGTTTCCGTTCGAACCGGCCGACCAGATTCCTGTAATCCTTCGGGCCCTGACGCGGCTCGAAGTAGAAGTCTTCGCCGTCGTGCTCGCCGCCCGTCTGGAGGGAAGGGGGGAGGTTGTAGCTGTGGACGGCGTCGTCCGCCGCGGTCAGGACGGCGCGTTCGATGCAGTTTTCCAGTTCGCGGACGTTCCCCGGCCAGTGATACGCCATCAGCATGTTCACCGCCGGCGGGGTGATCCGCTTGACCGATTTGCCGTGGCGGATGCTGCACCGTTCCAGGAAACTTTCGGCCAGAAGGATGATGTCGGCGCGGCGGCTGGCGAGGTTCGGCAGGAAGATCGGAAAGACGTTCAGGCGGTAGAAGAGGTCGAGCCGGAACTTCTCCTGCTCGATCAGCTCTTCAAGGTTCCGCGAGGTCGCCGCGATGACCCGCACGTCGGTCTTCCGCTCCCTGTTGCTGCCGACCCGCGAGAACTTCCGCTCCTGGAGAAAGCGGAGGAGCTTGATCTGGCTCGCCGGGCTCAGGTCCCCCACCTCGTCGAGGAAGAGGATCCCGCCGTCCGCCTCTTCGACCCGGCCGATCCGGACCGATTCGGCGCCGGTGAACGCGCCCCGCTCATGGCCGAAGAGCTCGCTTTCGATCAGCGTGTCGGGGATCGCCGCGCAGTTGAGTGTGACAAACGGCTTGCCGGCCCGCGGCGAGAGCTGGCGGATCGCCTGGGCGACCAGCTCCTTGCCGGTCCCCGACTCGCCCCGGATAAGGACCGTCGCGCTGGTCGGCGCGACCTGGCGGATCTGCTGATAGACCGTCTGCATGTTCCCCGAGTTGCCGATGATCCGGCCGGGATTCTCCTGGCGCTCGACCGCGCGGCGGAGCCGCGTGTTCTCGGCGGCGATCGCGTCCCACTCGTCGCATTCCTGTTTCCGCTGGGCGATCGCCTCGGCGGTCAGGTTCCCGATGATCTCCAGGAGCTTGAGCCGGGCGTCGAGGTCGGCGTCGGGGAGTTTTTTGCATTCGATGCTGAGCGTGCCGACCGTCTCGTCATTGTAGACGACCGGCACACAGAGGAACGCCAGATGCTCCCCCTCCTTGTGCGAGCCGGTCCGGTTCAGGAAGTTTTTGTT
>ONWH01000168.1 GCA_900321495.1 uncultured Planctomycetota bacterium | reverse complement strand
CCGATCCGCTCGAGGCGTATAAGCTCGCCGACGGCTCGGTGGCGATCAACGGCACCGGCGTGACGAGCACGGCCGGGAACCCGACGGTCGACCTGGCGGGCGTCGCGCGTCCGCAGGGAGGCGTGTACGACTACGGCGCGTTCGAATTCGGTCCGGCCTCGCCGGCGGAACTGCCGTATGACTCTGCGGCCGACGCGGCGTTCGCTTCGCTGGACGCCGATGATCTCCTGGCCGACTTCGATCTGTTCTAAGATCGTGGCAGGCTGAAAGCGAAACCGCCCGCTTTCCGAAAGGAAGGCGGGCGGTTTTCGCTTTCGGGGAGCGAGGGCGTACGGGAGCCGCGTTCGGCGAAACAGGCGGCGGGCTTGCTTTCGTCCCCCCCGCGCAGCGGCACGCCGCGCCGTATCGCCCGATTCGGGCTTTGCGGATATTCGTCAGGGGAATCTTCCGCTTTTCCGCCGCTCCTGTCCGCTTTTGACGCAGCGGTGCGGTTCAGCGGTTTTTGCCCGGCAATTGCCTGCGGTTCGGACTTGACTAAAATATAGTCATGCGCATGAAGGCCTGTGAAGATCCGGCTCCGAATTTTCGTCGGCCCCGCCGCGTGAATGTTCCCGGTTGCCGGGGCCGGCGGCGTCAGCTCGTTGGCTGCCGCGCGTTCATGACCGGACGGTGTCCCCGAGCCGGGGCTGGCGATGTTTCCCGCCGACGTTTTACCGGGGCCGGCGGCATCAGCTCGTTGGCTGCCGCGCGTTCATGACCGTACAGTGTCCCTGAGCCGGAGGCGCGACCGGTTGATTCGGAGCACGTGTTTCGGTATCGGTCTTAGCGACTCGAGATCCGCTCGAAGCCGAGAGTGTGAAAAATGGTTCAAAAGAAATCGGAAAGACCGGCGCCGCGCCATATTGAGGTGCGGGGCGCGAGGGTCCATAACCTGAAAAACATCGACGTCGATATTCCGCTCGGGCGGCTGGTCGCGATCGCCGGCGTTTCGGGGTCGGGAAAGTCGTCTCTGGCGCTCGGCACCCTCTACGCCGAAGGGTCGCGCCGGTACCTCGAAGCGCTTTCGACCTATACGCGGCGGCGGATCTCCCAGGCGCGGAAAGCCGACGTCGATGAAATCCGCCATGTTCCCGCCGCACTGGCGCTCCATCAGCGGCCGGGGATTCCCGGCGTGCGGAGCACGTTCGGCACGTCGTCGGAACTGCTCAACAGTCTGCGCCTCCTCTTCTCGCGCGTCGGCTGGCATACCTGCCCCAACGGACACCGGTGCCCTCCGAGCATGGATGTGGCGCTGATGCTCCCGACGAAGTGTCCCGTCTGCGGCGCGGAGTTCTACGGGCCCGGCGCCGAGGCGCTGGCGTTCAATTCCGAAGGGGCGTGTCCCGCCTGTTCCGGGACGGGGGTTGTGCGGACGGTCGACGAGTCGACCCTGGTGCCGGACGATTCCCTGTCGATCGACGAGGGCGCCGTCGCGCCGTGGCAGTCTCTGATCTGGTCGCTGATGAAGGATATCGCCCGCGATATGGGGGTGCGGACCGATGTGCCGTTCCGCGACCTGACCCGGAAGGAGAAGGAGATCGTCTTTCACGGGCCGGCGGAAAAACACCATATTCTCTATGTCAATGAAAAGACGAACACCGCCGGCGAGATGGATTTCACCTACTACAACGCCGTCTATACCGTTGAAAACGCGCTGGCGAAGGTGAAAGACGAAAAGGGGATGAAACGGGTCGAGAAGTTCCTGCACGAGGCGCCGTGTCCCGAGTGCGGCGGCACACGCCTCTCGGAAAAGGCGCGGTCGTCGACGGTGGCGGGGATCAATCTGGGCGAGGCGGCGGCCATGACCCTTTCGGAGCTGATCGATTGGGTAAAGCGTGTGCCGGAATCGACGCCGAAACCGATGCGCCCGATGGCCGAAAGCATCATCGAGTCGTTCCTCGACAATGCGCGGCGGCTGGCCGAACTCGGACTCGGCTATCTTTCGCTGGACCGCGCCAGCGGCACGCTTTCGACCGGCGAACGGCAGCGGGTCCAGCTGGCGCGCGCCGTGCGGAACGAAACGACCGGCGTTCTCTACGTGCTCGACGAACCGAGCATCGGCCTGCACCCCTCGAACCTCGACGGCCTGATGAAAGTGATCGACTCGCTGATCGCCGACGGGAACTCGGTCGTTCTGGTCGATCACGATGTCCGCGCACTCCGGCGCGCCGACTATATGATCGAACTCGGGCCGCTGGCGGGGACGAAAGGGGGGACGGTCATCGCCCGGGGGAGCCTGGCGGAAATGACGCGGTCGAAGGAATCGAAGATCGCGCCGTTTTTGGCCGAGACGGAACTTGTCCGCCTGCGCCGGACCGTGCCGCGCCGCGACCTGTTCCGGTTCGGCGCTATCCGGCTGAAAACCGAGCCGATCCATACCGTCCGCGCACTGACGGTGAAGATTCCGAAAGGGCGGCTGACCGCGGTGACCGGCGTTTCCGGGTCGGGGAAGACGACGATGGTTCTCGAAAGCCTCATTCCGGGCCTGGAAGCGTTCTGCGCGGGAGAAAAGCCGCCGATGCCGGTGAAATCGGTTGAGGCGGAAGGGATCCGCCGGGTGAACCTGATCGACGCTTCGCCGATCGGGATCAATATCCGGTCGACCGTGGCGACGTACAGCGGGATTCTGGACGAGCTGCGGAAAATCTACGCCGCGACCCCGGCGGCGAAAGAGCGGAAACTGAAAGCGGGCGATTTCTCGTACAATACCGGGTCGCTCCGATGCCCGACCTG